>JAGVCD010000294.1 GCA_020059425.1 Chamaesiphon sp.
ACGATGCTGTTTATTGAGGTTAAAACCCGCAATAGTCGGAATTGGGATGCTAATGGTTTGCTGGCGATAAGTCAGCAAAAGCAAGCCAAAATCGTTCATGGTGCTCAGATGTTTTTGGGCTTAAACCCCGGCTTGGCCGAACAGCCCTGTCGTTTTGATGTAGCTTTAGTCAGCCTAGGTAAATTAGAACCAACGGCTCTACACCATATCCAGCTAGAAAATGACAGCTATTTGAGTTTGCAAAGGTACTTGGTGAGCGCTTTTGACGGAGATAGCTAGATTCAGGATAGCAATCTATCGCAGACTCTTGTTTGTAGTTACACCGCTGTATTGATGCTTTATTAGGCAATACTAATTACAAATTCTCTCGTTTAATCGTAGCTCCGAACAGCTGTTGAATAGTAGTCCAAAATTCTCCCAGCATTCCTTGGCTATCTTTTTGCAAATAACCATAGATGAATTTTTCACGTTCCGCCTCTGTTAAGATATCATCTAAAAACGGTTCGATGGCCTTATTCCGCGCATCATTCAGAATTGGCAGGTGCAGACCTAGTTTATTAATGGTGGTAGTTGCTGCGATGTCTTGAGCATCTGCTGCACAGATAGTACCATCACCATTGAAGCGAAATCTACTTTCGCAGCTAGATTCTAATGGTGAAACCAGTAGCGATTCATCAAACCATTTATCTTTCAAATTACCACAGTGACGTGGATCGCCCTTCTTGATTCGATCCTGGCAAGAACAAAGAATATTGCTGTAATCCAATGCATCAACTTTCGGATCATGCTGTGGCTTGAAATGTTCGATATGAGAATCATCGAAAGATAACCGCTGCTCACAGTAGCAACAGATATATCCCTGTTCTTCCATCAACGATTTTTTGACAATTTTTTTGATTTCACCCCTTAAATCATCATAGCTAGGTTGCCAATCGTCATTAGCTTGTGCTTTCCATTCAATAAACTGCCTAGGCTCAGATTGCTTGATGATATGCTTCATTTACCGATTAATTCCTTTCTCTTGATTAATACCTCAGCTTTCACTAATTCAGGGTCTGTGCCAATTTTATTCTTTAGTAATGCGATTTTATTAGTAGCATTTGTTAATAAATTCTGACTAATCAGTTCATATATCTCTCTAAGTTCTTGAAAAACATCATCTGGTCTAGTGGTTTCTAGACCCATCAAATCTTCCAGAATTCGATCAGCATTATTACCATAGGATTTGGATGGACGTGTTGCTACGATCCCATCAGAGGATTGATCTAAGAAAAAGAGATTTTCTGGCTGCACATGATTAATCACGTGGGGTGAATGAGTGGATAGGATAAACTGGCAATTAGGAAAAACTTCTACGAGCTTTGGTACAAAATTTCTCTGCCATTTGGGATGTAGGTGTAAATCAATTTCGTCAATTAGAATAATACCATTGCCTTCTAATGGATTATCTCTCGTTGGATTAGCAATAGCCATTCTTCGAGCTAAATCACCAATCATAGCAATCAAACACTTTTCACCATCAGAAAGCTGATTGACAGTTAGAGACTGACCATTCTTTTGAACCTCCATCCGTAAAGGACTTCGACGAACTCTAAAATTGGTAAACTCAGGTAAAAAGCGCTGAAGAGCGTCACGCACTGCTTCAAGCTGTCTATCGGAAAATTGGAGTTTCCCTGAATCATGTGAGTCTGATAAATTATTTGAATATTTGATATCTTCATTTTCCAAGTCTTCTCTTTCTCGAAACCATTCAAAAAAAGTCCGGAAATTTGTGCCACTAGTTGCATCATCATAGGCAGTCAGTAAACCAAATGTATGTTTCCCCCGGATTCTTAGGGGGATATCTTGCACTACTCTATTTACTGCATAATATTGAAGTAGTGGTAGATCAACCATCTCGTCTGTCGCTGAAATCCTTGAGTGAAGTTGTCTAGTGAACTCACTTAGATTATTCAGGTCACTACGATCAGCAGACGAACCATGACCTTTTCGGCTTTTTGATACTTTCCAGAAAATTTCCTGATCGCCCTCATCACAACTAATTTCAATCGAAGCTGAAGAGCGACCATTTTTAATATCAGCTTCGGGTATCGGTCGTCCAGAAGCCCCAACAGATTTAATCCGACTCACTGCCCAAGAAAGCATAATCGCAATACCATCTAGCACAGTCGATTTACCAGAACCATTTACTCCAACAAAAACATTTAGATTTTTATTCAACTGTAAATGTAATGACTCTACGCCACGATAATGCTTGAAAGATATTTCCGCGATTTTCATATGTGATTCCTCCTTGACATGCGATCACCCTACTCCAGTTAAACCAGCCTGCAACTTACCCAGCGTTCCAATCAACGACTCCACCTGCTCCGTCGCCCTAAACACCCCTAACCCCCGCACTGTCACCTTCCCCGGTCCATAAACAAACCGCGCCTTCATATTATCTGGCAAATTTCCGGCCAGCAAATTCCAGGCCGGTTCGGCCATCGGTGTTTCTAGTACCACATGCTGTTTGCCATCCGGCTTAATCCGACTAAAACCCAACTGCTTAGCCACTTGCTTTAGCTCCATAATCCTGAACAACTGCTGCGCTGCTTTGGGAATCTCGCCATAGCGATCGATCCACTCCGCCGCAATTCCGACTAACTCAGCATGACTACTGGCCGCTGCGACTGATCGATAGGCACTAATCTTCTGCTCCAAGTCTGGAATATAGTCTGCTGGAATCAGAGCCGTGACGGCCAGGTCAATCTGGGTATCATCCACCTGCGGAATCTCCTGGCCACGAATCTCTTGAATCGCCGTCTGTAACATCTCCATGTACAGGTCAAAACCAATCACTTCCATTTGACCAGACTGCTCCGCACCTAGCAGATTTCCCACCCCCCGAATTTCCATATCCCGCGTGGCTAACTGATAACCCGAACCCAACTGGGCAAACTCCTGAATCGCCCGTAACCGCTGCCGTGCTTGGTCAGTAAGACTTTGCTCCTTCGGATAAAACAACCAAGCATGAGCTTGAATCCCCGCCCGTCCGACCCGACCGCGCAACTGATATAACTGTGACAGACCAAAGCGTTGGGCATCTTCAATCAAGATCGTATTTACCCGAGGAATATCCAATCCCGACTCCACGATGGTGGTACAGAGCAATAGATCGGCCTCGCCAGAACTGAAAGCCAACATCGTTGCCTCTAGCTGCGATTCATCCATTTGGCCATGGGCAATCGCAATCCGACAGCTGGGTACTAGTTCCCGCAATTTATCAGCAGTATCCTCAATACCCATTACCTTGGGCACCACATAAAAGACCTGACCACCCCGTTCTAGTTCTTGGCGAATAGCGGTGCCGATCGCCTCGGTCTGATAGGGTGACAAATGAGTCTGAATTGGTCGGCGAGCTGGTGGTGGGGTTGTAATTAAGCTCATCTCCCGTACCCCCGAT
>JAGVCD010000050.1 GCA_020059425.1 Chamaesiphon sp.
AGCACTTTTGATAGTCAAATTACTGCTGAAAATGCTCGTAACCAAGCCATGGTGACAGCCGCTGAAGCCGAACTAGCTGGTAGTCGCCGTAACTATCAAGATAAGCAAACTAAATCTATTACCGAGTTAGAAGAAGTTCAAGCTAAGTTTAGATCTACCGCCGCCGCTTTGCAATCTGCCAAAGAAAAAGCAGAACGCTATCGAGAAGCTAAACAAGCCGGTGCTATTTCCAAAAACCAAGTCGCTGAAGCAGAATTAGCCTTTAAACAGCAAGAACAAGAATTCTTAGCCAACAAGGCTAGTTTGCAACGGGGACGAGCCGCCCTGAACCCCAATGCAGCAGAAGTATCGATCGCTGAACGCCGGATTACCCAAGAACAAAATGCTGGTCGAGCCACCTTGGCTAATCTTGATCGAGAAAAAAAAGCCCTGCTGCAACAACAAATTGAAGCTAAAAAACAGTTTGAGCAAGATTTACTCGAACTCCAGCAAGTCAAGGTTGAACTTCAGCAAATTATGATTACGGCCACCACCGATGGAATTATTTCTCAACTCAATCTGCGCAACAGCGACCAAACCGTCCAACCCCGAGAAGAAATCGCTCAAATCGTTCCCAGTAATACACCTTTAGAAATTAAAGCAGCAGTAGTACCAGCTGATATGGGTAAACTCCAAAAAGGGCAGAGCGTACAAATGCGCTTATCCGCTTGTTCTTATACCGATTATGGTACGGTCAAAGGCTCTGTCAGCCGAATTTCTCAAGATACGATTAAAGCTCCGGCCAATGATCCGACTAGCAATTCTCTGGCTGGAGCTAGCAAGTCCCCAGCTTTTTATGAAGTGACAGTTTTACCAGAAAGTCCAACGATCGGTAAGGGTAAAAATCAATGCTCGTTACAGTTGGGTATGGAAGGTCGAGTTGATATTGTTACCGAAGAAGAATCTGTACTGAAATTTTTGCTACGAAAGGCCAGACTATTGGTGGATAAGTAAAATTATTCTTGGTAGAAGTATTGACAGCTATCTCCACCCAGAAATATCGGAGTCTAAACAATCTTGATGGTTTTCTTTACTCTAATGTTGTAACCTCAGTATTATTTAACATATCTAGTTAAAACATTCGAAAGAACAGAGGGTATGGCGAACCAAAAACCCAAACTAAAATGAAGTACAAAGCCAACATGGGATTTGAACTAGACCATCTTTTTATCATGACGGATATTGGTGCGCCCATCGCCGATCGGCTAATTTCCTGTGGATTGACAGAAGGACGTTCTAATACTCACCCTGGGCAGGGTACTGCCAATCGCTGCTTCTTTTTCCACAATGCCATGTTGGAATTGTTGTGGGTTCATGATCCAGTAGAAGCACAATCTGAAATAATTTACCCCACCCGTCTTTGGGAGCGCTGGGAAAGTCGAAATGATGGTAAGGTTTGCCCTGTGGGGATTTGTCTGCGTCCGTCTCGGAACTCGGAAGAGACTAGCGCCTTTGCCAGTTGGTCTTACCGTCCGCCCTATTTGCCAGCTGATATGGATAGCATTGCGATCGGCAACAATAGTGATGTTCTAACCGAGCCATTGCTCTTTCAGACTCCTTTTGCTAAGCGCCCCGATCAATATTTGTCAGAGAAGTCCCGATCGACACTTGAACATCAAAATGCTTGGAGAGAAATTACGAGAGTTGAGTTAGTAAGTCCAGCTGCCAATAATTTATCCCCAGAAATGCAAGCAGCAATAAACACCGATCAAATTGAGCTGCGGCTAGGAACAGAATATTGTGTGAACTTAGGTTTTGATGGAGAAAGACAACACCAACAATTAGATTTTCGACCAGATTTACCATTGATAGTAAATTGGTAGCCTAGTAGCAAACCTGATGGATCAAGGGTTAGTTATTTTCGATATTTTTGAGTAGTGCTGAAACTTTTTCGTAGTCAGTCTGCTGGTTGGCTTTCCGAAACAGATCAGCGGCTAAGGCCAGGTTGGTCTTGGCTATCTCTAAGTTACCGATCGCATAGCTGACCGCCCCATGTAAATAGTAGGCCAACGCATAGTTAGGATCCAGAACGATCGCCTGATTGGCATCGCGCAAAGCTAGATCAAAATCCCGTAGAGCAGCATAAACAGTCCCTCGCCCATGGTAAGCCTGAGCGGCATCGGGCTGAAGTCTAATTGCTGCATGATAAGAAATAAGTGCTTGCGGATAATGTCCCAATCCAAATTGCTGATTAGCAATTTGATAAGCAGCTAGAGCGCGATTACTTTCATCTTGTTTACCTGTCTTCATAGCATTAATTCAGGTTAATCTATATACTAATAATATAAGTTTTTTGTCTCTTATGACACGATAATGAAGGTAGCGTTACCAAATTTTTTTTACTAATTTATTTGCACTGTTCCTACGTCCCAAGATTGATTACACTGGCAGAGTAAGAATCTGGACAGTTATGACTACTCCTGCCATTCAATGGTACCCCGGACACATTGCAAAAGCTCAACGCCAACTGCAAGAACAAATCAAAAAAGTCGATGTGATACTAGAGGTGCGGGATGCCCGGATTCCGCTATCGACTCATCATCCCGAAGTGGCTGGCTGGATTGGTAATAAAATGCGGCTGCTGATCTTGAATCGGGTGGATATGATTACCCCTGAAGTGCGTCAACTGTGGACGGACTGGTTTAGAACCCAAGGTGAATCGGTTTATTATGCCGATGCGCGGCAGGGTACTGGGGTAGCGGCGATTATGAAGGCGGCCCAGAAGGCGGGGATTGCTGTTAACCAACGACGCAGCGATCGAGGGATGTTGCCGCGAGCAGTCCGAGCGGTGGTAATTGGTTTTCCAAATGTGGGTAAGTCGGCGCTGATTAATCGCTTGCTCAAGAAACGGGTGGTGGAAAGTGCCCGCAAGCCTGGTGTAACTAGACAGCTACGCTGGGTGAGAATTTCCGATGAATTAGAGCTATTGGATGCACCGGGGATTATTCCGGGTAAGCTGCACGACCAAAAGTCGGCAATTAAGTTGGCCATCTGTGACGATATTGGGGAGGCTGGGTACGATCGACAGCGCATTACGGCGGCAATGGTGGAATTGATTAAAAAGTTGGGTTATCAAGAGAGTTTGCATGAGAGGTATGCGATCGATCCACTCTCCATGACGGG
>JAGVCD010000039.1 GCA_020059425.1 Chamaesiphon sp.
GACCAATTTACCTCCACCCGGTAGGGTAAAATCGTTGCCAAATCCCACCAAGCTTCTGGTTCAATACCCACCTCCGCCGGATGCTCCTGCAAATAAGTCCGTAGTTCAGCCACTGTCGTGGTCTCTGGGGAACGATTAATGATTTCCATCAACCAGATATCTTCACTCAGCCGAGCATTGGGAACATTTTCCACCCGGCAGCAAGCCACAGGTTGCTGCTGCAATCTGTGAACAATATCAGACAGAGTGATAACCTCCTGCTGCCAGTCCCAACGACAGACATCACCGACAGCAGCTGGAGGCTGTTTCTGAATAACAATATCATAGCGATATTTAGTCATTTCGTTATGCGCATAGCCTCGCTTCAGCTCGATTTTCACGGCACCGATCTGGGGTAAGCATTCGGGTAAAGCTCCAAAAAAAGCTGGATCTACTATTAGCTCTGGATTGAGTTGAACGTTTTTTTGAATGCGTCGTCTTAACTGCCCTACCTTCAACTCAGCTGGAGATTGATAGAATTGAATACTGGCATGAAAGACTTCCAGTAACGGATAACTCTGGATATCTCCCACAAAGAGATGACCATCTACTGTGATCGCTTGAGTCGCTTTTTCGATAACTTCTAGCAAATAATCGATGCTGGGAAAATACTGAACAACGGAGTTTATCACCACGACATCAATATCTGTTTCATTAATTCCAGAGAAATCGTGAGCAGGTTGCCGTTGCAGATGGATATGTGACCAATCTCCCGGCAGAGATTCAAACTGTGCTTGAATATAGCTTAATCCCGTTTGAGCAATGTCTGTACCGCAGTAGTAATTGCAGTTTGGGGCAACCCGAAATAGCAACAAGCCTGTTCCGCAACCAATTTCGAGTAGTCGTTGCGGCTGCAGGTTATTAATTCTTGCCACCGTAGCATCTACCCATTCATGCATTTGGGCTGCCGGTATCGGTTGGCCAGTATAACTACTAATCCAAATTCCAATATTGAAGGTAGAGTCGGTCTGGATATCTGTCTCGGCAGATGTGGTGGCATAGGCATTATCATAAATTTGTTGCCATTCATCAACACCACTATAAACTGCCGATGCTGCTGGCTGGTTGTTGGTCGAATTGGCTAGCGAATTTTCGGAGGAATGAAGTGAGTGGGTATTGGGTACTACATAGGCTACTAAACGCTTTTCACCTGGTGTATCTTCCCGAGCAATGACGATGGCTTGTTCGACTCGGGGATGACGATCCAGCACAGTTTCAATTTCACCCAGCTCAATCCGAAAACCCCGAATTTTAACTTGGTGATCGATACGGCCTAAATATTTGATATTCCCATCTGGCAAATAACTGGCTAGATCTCCCGTTTTGTAAATGCGGGAGTTGGGTTGAAATGGATTACTTAGAAAACTGGCGGCATCGAGTTCCGGGCGGTGCACATAACCCCGCGCTAGGCCATCACCACCAATATACAATTCGCCAGCCCAGCCGATCGACTGGGGTTGTAAGTTTTTATCCAAAATATATATTTGAGTATTAGCGATCGGTCTACCGATCGGTTCGACTGCATCGGCTGTTCGATCATCACTCGCAGCTTTTACCTCAAACAAAGTAGACCACACGGTGGCTTCTGTTGGTCCATAGATATTCCACAAACGACCCACTTTTTCTAGTAGTCGCTGAGATAATTCGCGCGGTAAGGCTTCCCCCCCACAAATCGCTTTTAAGCCAGAACTACCCGGCCACTGCGCCGCCAGCAAAATACGCCAAGTTGCGGGAGTGGCCTGCATGATCGTGATTTGCTCCCGAGCAATTTGCTCCCCCAATCGATAACCGTCCATCGTGACATCCCGACTGGCCAATACAAGGCAGGCTCCTACAGTCAACGGCAAGAAAATCTCTAGGGTATGAATATCAAAACAAATTGTGGTGATAGCCAACAGCCGATCGGTAGGGGCGATACCGGGCTCGTTCCCCATGGCAGTGATGAAATTCACCAAAGATTGATGACAAATTTTCACGCCCTTCGGTTGGCCGGTAGACCCAGAAGTGTAAATGACGTAGGCTAAATTTTCTGACTGAACGGCGCTGGATAGGTTGGTAACTGGCTGCTGAGCAATCTGGTCTTCGATCTGATCCCAGCAAACAATCTCAGTTTCACCCACTGGTAAAACCGCTAATAAATTGCTGGTGGTGACCAGAAGTTCTGCTGCGGAATTAGCAATAATGTAAGCAACCCGATCGGCAGGGTAAGTGGGATCGAGGGGAATATATGCTGCCCCTGCTTTCAGAATGCCTAATAACCCAATAATCATCTCTAAAGAACGTTCGACCGAAATTCCCACCAGAGATTCGGGTTTTACACCTAATGACTGAAGATAGTGTGCAAATTGATTAGAGCGAACATTTAACTCTTGGTAAGTAAGTTGTCGATCGGCAAATACGATCGCCACCTCATCTGGTGTGCGTTGGGCTTGATCTTCAAATAATTGATGGATACACTGCGATCGAGGATAGTCTGCTGCCGTTTGGTTCCACTCCACCAGTAATTGGTGACGTTCTGCTGCTGTCAGGATGGATATAGTTTCTAGCGCTTGTTCTGATTGAGTGCAAAAACCTGCCAAGGTCGTTTCTAACTGTCCCAGCATCCGTATTATCTGTGCATCATCAAATTGGTGACGATGATAGGAAATTTCCAGGGTCAGTTCGGCATCCGTATAACCAAATAAGATTAATGAATAATCTACTGAAACGAAAAGCTCTGAGCGGAGATTTTGAGATCGTTTTTTTGCTTGGCCAGCATTAAAATAGATCTCAAAATCCTCACAGACCACAATACTTTGAAACAAAGGAACATCTGCTGGTAAGGAGCTCCATTCCAGAATTTTGCAGAGGGGTGGATGCTGGTACTCTTGCAAAATAGTCCATTGTGCTTGTAAAGTTTGCAAAAAGCTTAATGATGAATGCTCCGAATGCACCTGAACTCTTACTGGAATCGTATTGTTTGTAAGCTCCGATTTATTCTCAGCAACTATTGTTGCTTTTTCTACCGGAATAGCTCCAAAAACCAAGTCATTCTCGCTTGTATATCGATACAGTAAAAGACTCCAAGCACCCTGCAAAAGACTACTATAGGTCAGCTGATGCCTACGCGCCAATGCCTGTAAAGCGATAGTGGTATCGATCACCAGATGAATACGTTGAGTGCCAATAGCTGGTAAATTGCTGAATTGTTCTGCTGTACCCGAAAAAAATGTTGGAGACTTGAGAGAATTTAGTTGCTGCCGCCAGAAATCTTCTATTTCAGACTGATATAAGATATCATCTTTTGTTTTCATCAGATCCGAAGAAGTTTCCATTGTTATGTTAGCAATACACAAATAATTAATATCCAATTATATTATGTAAAAAATCAAGATGCGGATATTAATAATACAATCACTGAGATTCTTTCCCCTAGGGACTTAACAATCAAATGAAAAATCAGTGGGATCACTCTTGACATCATATCCAAAGATGTAAATTTTGTAGTGTTAAGTCTATCGAGGCAAACACCTTTAAGGCATCAAAGCAATTTCTTACTTGTAAATGGATAGATTTTTTGTAATTGCAAGTTAAGCTTTCAACTAAGTACAGACCTAACCAAGTGAATGAGTATCTCTGAGAAAGTCAGGGTTAGGAAAGTCTCTTGGGCTTAGTGCGCATTAGGATTGTGCGTCAGAATTATGTTGGCTTGTTACAGTAAGAATTCTATAATCACATTACTGAAGCTCTGCTGCCACAACAAGACATAAATGGAAAAAATGCCTAATGGACACCAACACTATCCTTGCTTCGATACCATTTATGTCCAGAACAAGTTCGACAAGTATGTAAACCCACAATTCAGAGAGAGGTCTTGTCCAGATAATTTTAAATTTTAAAAAACAATGGAGTCAAGCGGACTCGAACCGCTGGCTTTCACGATGCCATCGTGACACTCTACCAACTGAGTTATGACCCCAAGTACTTAATCCAAATTACGGCATAAACAAGCCGTTTGTCAACATTCTACTTAATAGCCCCGTTGAGAAATAGTATCTAAGAAACATACATAACTATTCATCAGCGTATAAGCACCGATCAAACCGGCTCCGGCCACTGCAACGAGGATGCCAGCTAGAAATAATGAGAATTCTTGCCGATCGCTAGCAGCTTGCATCAAACGCAATGACCAAGCGGCTAGTGCCATATCTACAATGATTAATCCAATCAACATTTTAATAAAAGTTTACATATTGCTCTTCTACATCCTACCGCACAAAATAATTTCTTTCCACTCTCTAAAGCAGGAATGGCAACAGTTTAATCTTTTCTAAAGAATTGTAAATGGACGAGACTGGTTTTAGTGACGCACCATCACCTGCTGTAAATGTAAATAATCTTTAATTTCCTTAACGGTCAACTCGCAGTTATGGAGCAACGAAGCGAGGAGAGCCGCTTCGGCCTTGCCTGTTGTCACGGCCTGGTGAATATGTTCACAAGTCCCCGCACCACCAGAGGCAATTACCGGAATTTCGACGACAGCGGCAATTTGACTGGTTAAGTCTATGTCGTAGCCTGCTTTGGTGCCATCGGCATCCATGCTAGTGACCAGTAGTTCTCCAGCACCACGTTGGGTGACATTCTTTGCCCAGGTAATGGCGTCCAGACCGGTGTTTTCCCGCCCACCTTTCACATAAACATCCCAGCCGACTGTGCCATCAGGATTTTGGCGACGTTTGGCATCGATCGCCACCACAATACATTGATTTCCA
>JAGVCD010000355.1 GCA_020059425.1 Chamaesiphon sp.
GAGCCGATCAAAAGCAGTGAATTCCGGATCAAAATCACGACGGATGATTTTAAAGCCTATGGCTCTGAAGTTATTGAGCAATTGCAAAGCTTCGCTGCCAGTCAGCCCGACTGGCAGATCGTGCCTAATAACTATGAAGGTGTGCGCATTTCTTGCACCTCAGCAGCGGAAAATGGCTGGTGTTTATTGCGGCTATCATTACATGACCCGGTGATGCCTTTAAATATTGAATCTAATGTGTCTGGTGGGGTGGAACAGATCCGCGATCGACTTCTGACCTTTCTCCAAACCATGGAATCTCTGGATGTCAGAGGTATGCTTACCAGTTAGACACAATCACCATATCGGCACCCACCACCGGGCTGCGCGCTAACAGACTGCCATTACTCGATCGCATTTCCACCTTGGCCATTTGATAGACCCGGGCTTGCTGCCACAAGCTCTGGGCAACTTGCTGTTGTTGGTCACCAGTCAGACTAGCCCACAAATTTCCTAGAGTGACGATCGCCAGCTGCCGCTCATTATCTAGCTCCAAATTACTAATTAAACCAGCTGGATATTGGCTAGCTAAAGTGCTGAACTGCGATCGAACAGCGGTGATCAAAGCCTCTTCTGGACTGATGGGCAAAGTGCCTGCACTAGTAATAGCTGGTGGCTGAGATGCTTCTGGAGACTGACTTGGCCAAAAATTCACCACCACCCAAGAAGTAGCGATCGATAGTAACACTGCTGCCAAGATGCCCAAGATTTTTTTCGGATTCTCGGTGAGCTGAGTCGGAATCACATCTCCCCAATTACCAACTTTTTGCCATAGCTCGCGGCCAGGAGCCAGTATCTTACTGATCCAACTGGGTTGTTCTACAGGCTTGGCTTTATATTTAATCGTCGTAGGCCGCTTGACATTGAATTCGATAGCTTTGCTTGCGCCAGAGGCTATCGGTTCCGCTTTATCAATTTTCTCCCCTGAAGACGATGCTGCTGTCGGTGGCTTCGTCGCATATCCCTGCGGATCTTTGGTTTTATATTTAATATTTTTGGGACGCGGGATATTTACACTAATGGGATGCTCTTTTTCCAGCTCTAGTGGTGTGGACGTTTCTACCGCTGTCGGTGGCGCTGGGGGCGGTGTTAAAAAAGATGATGGTGGTGGCGGCGGAGCATTAATGATCGGATTGATGGGGGAGGATAGTTCGATTATTTCTGTTGTTTCAGTACTTGGTGAAGCTGCTACCACTGCGGGTGGTGTGGCTGGTGCGGTGGCAACTGGCTCCACCGAATTTGTCTGAGGTACCTTGGGCATTAATTCATCGAGCAAGTCATCATCATCCCAATTGCTCTCTTCACCGTCATCCCAGTCATTGGGCTCAGACATGACCTGAATCAACTCCTGTGCTGACTGTTCCCAGGATGACTGGTCAGCGGATCTCTCGGGGGCATTATTCGGCTCAGTCCGCTTAAAAATGCCTTGCAAAAACTTACCCGTGCGGGACTGGGCTTCTTGACCGGTAGCCCCGCCAGTGATTGGAGATTGATCATCGGCAGATGGTGATGGCATAAGAAACAGGCCCCTGAACAACTAGCTCTATTTTATTGGCTGGTGCTCCAATTGTCGAAAAGTGGCATTGAATCTTTGACTTTTTTACTTTACTGGAATTTTACTTTACTAAAATTTTGGCGCGGATCAGAACTGCGCATCGATCGCAATTTTTCGTATAGATCCCTTTCGTTATTGGTGATTTTCTTAGGAGTAGAAATTTGTATTTTAACTAACTGATCACCCCTTTCGCCCTTGGCGTTATACCAGCCCTTACCTCGTAAGCGCAAAGACTGACCGGATTGTACCCCGGCTGGTACATTCACCGTCACAATGCCATCGAGGGTCGGGACTTGAATCTGGGCACCCAATACAGCTTCATCTGGACTGATCGGTAGTTCACAAATCAGATTATCTTTTTCAAACTGAAAGAAATCGCTATTTTTGATGGTAATGGTGAGATATAGATCGCCGCGTTGCTTGCTAAAAGAGTTCATACCGCCTTTGCCGCGTACTCTTACCCGGCTACCGGGCTTGGCACCTAATGGAATCCGAATTTTAATGTTTTCGTTGCCAATATTAAAAGATTTTTCGGCACCCTTAAATGCTTCTAGCAATGTTAGGACAATATTGGCCTCCCGATCGCCATTGCTGCTGGTCGAAACGTTGGTTGTATTGTCGGGACGATTGGTCGCTGTCCGACCACCTGGATTGTTCGCTCTCCCTAATAATTCGTTTAAAAAATCATCAAAGCTACCATAGCTGCCAAAATCGTAGCCCCCGCCCCCGGCCTCGGGAGTAGGTGTATAGCCACTCCGCTTGCTGTTAGAAGAACTGCTGCTGGTAGCTCGGCTGCCGCCGGGTTGATTTACATATTGGCCAAAGTGATCATAACGGCGACGCTTATCGGCATCTGACAATACTTCGTAGGCTTCGGTTATTTCCTTAAAACGATTTTCAGCTGTTTTGTCGCCGGGATTCATATCAGGGTGATATTTACGAGCCAAACGCCGATAGGATTTTTTTAGATCCTCGCTATTGGAATTCCTGGCCACGCCCAGAATTGAATAATAATCTTTAAAATCACTGCTCATGGCAATTGGGTAAATACTTGTTTCCTAATCCTATTCTGCACTCTGTTGTCTGCCAAGTTCATAAATTCCTCCCAAAACGCAGCCCATTATGCCTAGGCTAATTGGCCAACTGGCACCCAATGAAACTTCGATGAGGTAGTGCAGTACCCCACCGATGAGCAAAAATGGCACGATGCTCAACATAGAAGCAAAGAAAGCATTCTGTGATTCTCTCCCGACCCGTGTGCGCTCAAACTCTTTTTCGGAGGTATAGAGAGAGCGCTCGGCAAAGGCAAACCACTGCTGTAATCGCCACATAAACCAGTCGTTTAACGGCGAGAAAGTCCAGTAGCAGGCTACCGACCACAGGGCGGTGCCCGCTATTTGCTGAGGGTGGATTACAAAGGTAAAGGGGAAAATCTCGAACATTACATTGCCGCGACCACGGGAGCTAGTTGGGGATGTTGGGCTAGAGACCGATCGACAATTTGCCGAAACTCGTCACCGTTAATTGATTCTTGCTCAATTAGTGTATCGACTAAAATATCCATGAGCCAGCGATGCTGCTCTAATATTTGCCGGGCTTTTTGATGACACTGCTTGATTATTGATCGCATTTCTCGATCGATCTGGGCAGCTACCTCTTCGGAATATTCTTTGTGCTCGGTATCTAGTGCCACCAGACCTAGCTTGGACATGCCTACCTGGGAAACCATCGCCCGCACAATGCGAGTCAGATTCTGGATATCACTGCCTGCGCCAGTATCTATTTCATCATCGCCAAAGACAATCTCCTCAGCGGCTCGTCCGCCCAGAATCATGGTGATTTTGGCCATCAATCGCGAACGACTGTCTAAACCTTCTTCTTCTCGGGGAGTTGACCAGGTGGTACCCACTGCTCCGCCACGCGGAATGACGGTTACTTTTTGTACAGGGTCATTATCGGGAATCAGTGTCGCTAACAAGGCGTGGCCAATTTCATGGTAGGCCGTCATCCGCTTGAATTTGCCATCCATCACTGCTTTGCCTTCCATCCCAGCAACCACCCGATCGATCGCATCATTAATTTCTAAGATGGTGGTTTCGCTTTTATGCCGCCGCGCCGTAAAAATAGCCGCTTCATTGAGCAAGTTGGCCAAATCAGCACCACTAAACCCGATTGTCCGCCGGGCTATTTCAGATAAAGATACGTCTGCGGCTATTTTTTTGCTTTGGGCATGGACTGTCAAAATTGCTAACCGGCCCTTGAGGTCTGGCAAATCTACTGTCACCTGTCGATCGAACCGACCAGGTCGTAACAAAGCCGTATCCAAGACATCCGCCCGGTTAGTCGCCGCAATCACGATCACACCAGAATTACCCTCAAAACCATCCATTTCAGTCAGTAGCTGGTTGAGCGTCTGTTCTCGCTCATCACTGCCACCGCCTAAGCCCACGCCCCGCTGCCGACCGACGGCATCGATTTCATCAATAAAAATAATACAGGGCGCATTTTCCTTGGCTTTTTTGAACAAATCACGCACCCGGGAAGCACCCACCCCCACAAACATTTCCACAAATTCTGAACCGGAAATACTAAAGAACGGCACCCCGGCTTCACCAGCGATCGCCTTCGCCAACATCGTCTTACCAGTACCGGGCGAGCCCACTAGTAGGACTCCTCTAGGAATTTTTGCACCTAAAGTAGTGAATCTCTCCGGCTGTTGCAGGAAAGTTACCACCTCAGCCAGTTCTTCCTTGGCTTCGTCAATACCAGCCACATCATCAAACATCACCCCGGTCTTTGCTTGCATCTGGAAACGCGCCCGTGACTTCCCAAAACTCATCGCCTGGCCAGAAGAATTAGCCGACCTGCGAATAATTAGTGAAATGGCCAGCACCAAGACTCCAGCCACCAACAAATTGAGCAGCAGACCCTGCCAGGCAGAATTATCTACCACCCGGGGCGAATCGTATGCCACCCCGCTCTTACTCATGCGCTCATAGAATTTCGTGCCATTGAGCAGCTGCTTGTTGTCTTCCTTGCTATCAAATAAAGTTATTTCACGCGGTTTACCGGTTTCTCCCTTGAGGGTAACGCGCAGCAAACGGCGGCTATCTTCAATATCGACTTTTTCCACCTTGGTCGGGCCAACATCAATATCTTTGAGCAAATCGGCATAGCTATAAGGAGCAGGCTGAGCTTTAGTCTCTTTAACAGCCAAGGCTGGACTTGCCCATAAAGATCCTTGGGCAACCAGCAAAGCGGCACTGATTCGCCATAAAGGGGCTTTTTGACGACTAGTTGGTCGAACGGAAGAACTTAGATTCATAGCTTTTAATTAATGGATGCTCTTACCTGGATGTCAGCATGATGGCCACGCTTCAATTACATCATTCCCGGAATGAAACGCTTAACTTCAATTTTAGCGTTTCCGAAAACTTCAGAACGAAAATTCGATAAAGTCTAAGTTGTATTATTGGTTGTGGCTGGTTTGGCGAGGGGTTCTAGTGACTTCACATCAGCATTTAAGCTGACAAAATAGAGTTCGATATTCAGATCCGGGTACTTATCCCGAATCGCCCAATAGGCTCGACTCATAGATTCTTGGTGGGTTTGCAATTCTAATTTCGGATCGTCGCTGAGCTGGGGATTGATCTTATAGGCAAACGCAGCACAGTCTTGATGATCTAAAATAATTACTTTCTTGACATGATGCAGTCGGTACGAAATATCTAGTTGATCCCAAAAAGCCATCGCATCGGCTTGATGTGGTACCCCGCTTAAGGCCAAAGAAGAACCAGCTAGAGCAGTCATGTCATAAAGATTTCCTAAGTTCTGCAGCGACAAAAAATATCGTTCGGCTTCCAGTACTCGATAATCGATGCAGCTGAGTACCAATGCTTTAGGCATTTTGGGCAATTTTTTCTCAGCCAAAGCTGATGGGACATTAACCGCCGTAGTAGCAATTAATGATGCAGTACCAATCAAATACTTAAGGAACTGACGCCGGTCAATACCAGCACAATCTGCGCAGCGACAACTATCTTGCATGATCTTTACAGCGAACCTACGATTGCCGAAATTCAGTCTGTGGCTATTGTAACAAAATGACCCTACAAACGCTTACGTAGAAATAATCTCTGTGGCCGGTGCCA
>JAGVCD010000124.1 GCA_020059425.1 Chamaesiphon sp.
AGTTTAGTGCCGATCGGCAACTTCCGTCCTGGTTTTACTAATGCCAACCAAGCATTGTGACTCTGTTCGGAGAGTAATAACGCCTCAACCTTGGCACCGCTCATTTTATGTCCATGTAGTCGGGCTGGCATCACTTTGGTGTTATTAAACACCAATAAATCTCCCGGTTGCAGTAAGTCGGCAATTTCAAAAAACTGCCGATGCTCATACTCTTTTTCCCCCACTACCAACAATCGTGACTGATCCCGAGGCACTACCGGCACTTGAGCGATAAGTTTTTCGGGTAATTGATAAAGGTAACTAGACAGCAATCGATCCATAAATAGTTATTTTTTTAATGCCCACGGCATTATAGTTCGGTGCCGCAGCGTTTACAAAACAGAGCGTCAGTTTCATGGCTGGCTAATTGACAACGCTGGCAAATCTTCTCAACTTTATCGCTACTCTTGACGACCTGCTTTACCAAATCCCCTAACTGCCACGGAATCAAGGCAATCCCTGTCAAAATCATTAACACTGTCAGTAGGCGACCCATGGTAGAAATGGGCGTAATATCTCCAAAACCCACTGTGGTCATGGTGGCCACCGAAAAATAGATCGCATCAAAAAAAGTACCAAACATCTGGGGATTTACGGGATGCTCAACTTGGTAAATCAAACCAGAATAAACAAAAATAATCGAGGAAATTGTAAAGACAATGCGAATGACCACCAAGCTATCATGTCGATCGAGATTACCAAAAGCTGTTCTACCCTCAATAAACCGAATCAAACGCAGAATCCGAAACCAGCGGAACACTCTTAAAAAGCTGGCATCAAAAATTCCGAACAAAAATGGAAAAATAGCCACAAAGTCGATCAGGGCATAGAAGCTAAACACATACTGCCAACGATTTTTCGCTACCACTAACCGCACTATGTATTCGATGGTAAAGATCACCATGATCGCGCTGTCTAATTGGTGCAAAAAATTGGCCAGCCCTGGCTCTAAAAGATAAGTCTCGGCCACAAAGGTACCAGTTGAAACCAGCACCAGGCCAGTAATGATCAGGTTTAGACACTTCCCAATCGGAGTTTCAATATCTTCTAAGTAAAAACTAATTTTCTCCCCGACCAGCATTACTATCCTCCCGGCCAGATTGCCAGTACTGCAAACAAAATAAACAATACTCCACCAACAATCGTAATCGTTCGTTCCGAGATCCGGCCAGCAATAACCTTGCCACCCCACACCGCAATCAGCGAACAAATAGTGTGACCAACAATCCCACCTAGTATAACGCCCCCAGCATTTTGAGCTGCTGCTAAGGTAACGGTGGCAATTTGGGTGCGATCGCCCCACTCAGCCACAAAGGTTAGGACAAAGCTCTCGATGATAATTTTCCAAGTCGTGTTGCGTTGCTGAAACTGACGATCGCCAACTGCGACCGCCTCCTCGGCCTCTGCTCTGACCTCCATGTCTGTCTGAGCCGACATCTGCCGAGATTCATACAGTAGCTTGAGACCAAATAAGAAAAATAACAAAGCCGCAACTTGCTGAATAGAAATATGAGTAATTCCAATCAAGCTGGGCGGTAAATATTTGGCTAGAAATTGAGGCAAAAAGGTTAAAAACTGGCCAATACCTACCGACAGTAATGTCATTGTAGCCAGCGCTCCCATCACTCCAATTAATACAGGCTGGCGGGGATAGCGGGTAGCCAAAATCACAGCCATGAAGAAGGTCTTGTCTCCCAATTCTGAGGCTGTTATTAACAACAAGCCAGCAGTAAAAGCTTCTAGCATTATTCCCTAGGTAAAGATTTCTCTGAAGAGATCAATATTACTAGAAGCTATAGCTGAAAGTATTTTTACTCATTTTGTTCTCATTATTGAATCAAATCTTTGACTCGGTAGTGCTGAGGTAGTTCAAATCTTTGTGAAACAGGTTGTCCTTTAATTTTAATTACTTTAGCTGGGTTCCCGATCGCAATTACTGCCAACAAAATAAACAATACTCCACCAGCAGTTCTACCTAGTATAGTGCCTCCAGCATTTTGGGCTACTGCTCAGGTAACGGTAGAAATTGGCATTAGATCGCCAATTTGTTGACACTATACCAAACGGTAAGCTATCCTGGTTAAGCTTCACTTGGAGAAGTGGCCGAGCGGTTGAAGGCGCAGCACTGGAAATGCTGTTTAGGGGTAACTTTAACGAGGGTTCGAATCCCTCCTTCTCCGTACCCCCCAAAAACCCAGTTCAATTAATTGAACTGGGTTTTTGGCATAGCTAAGAAATATTGGCGAATGGCAAGACTCTATCGATCGCCATAACTAAACCACCGCTTTTTCCATTGAGCCGTTGATCCTAATTGACACTCCGCTTGCTCCTGTTCTCGGCGGCTCAAAATGGTAGCCATCAAATCTTGGAGCTGCGGATCGCGGTAGGGCACAGCCGCCTTAGTTAATAGGTGTTCCTGAGCCATTATCGATAAGGCTGGCAATAACGCAGGATTCCAACTGGCGATCGTACCCGGTGACTTGCGTCCCACAGCGGGCAGATCCGCTACCGTGAGACCCGCCAGCAGCAAAGCAGTACGAACAGAGGCCGCACAGGAATAAGTTGCCAACAAACCATCTGGGGCACAACAGGCGGCAACCATACTCAAAAATTCCACCGTCCATAACTGGGGACAAGCTCTGGGCGAAAAAGGATCAAGAAAAATAGCATTAGCTAGAAATCCTCGGTCTCGGACTGTTTGGATAGTTCGACGGGCATCGCCCCACTCCAAACTAGCCGTTAATTGGTGCTGTTGAATTCGGTCACCAGTGGCTAATTCGGCTAATAAGGACGGAATTGGCTCTGGCCATAGGTCTAGTAGCCCGTAATTCATGGCATCCTGGGGTACTTGCGGGTTGAGTTCTAAGGCCACAATTTCTACTTGACAATGGGGATTGACCCGCCAGATTTCGGCTAAGGCGGCGGCACTGTTATAGCCCAATCCATAGCAAATATCCAAAATCTGAAGACGGGGTTGTAAGGCGCGGGCAGCCAGCTTGGTACCGGCCACATATTTACCCACAGCTTCTGATCTGGCTCCATAGCTACTATGGAAATTCTGGCCAAATTCTGCCGAAAAAAATGTGAACGAGCCGTCAGCCGTGGGTTGTAGATCAAAAACAGTCACGAGTTGAAAATTTGTGCCAAAGCTACCAACAATTTTTGATTATCTTCGATCGACTTCACTGCTACCCGCCCATAATTTGATCCCAGTTCGGGAAAGCTCAAACAGTCGCGGATTAAAATCTGGAATTCTTGTAACAGCTGTCGCTGGAGATCGGGAACTTGCCGACTGGTGCGGAACAGAAAAAAGTTAGCCGCACTGGGATAAACCTGAACTCCCGGAATAGCTTGCAAACCTGCAAACATCTGCGGCTGGGCAACGTTGTACCATTGCCAAGTTCGATCGATAAAGTCTTGATCAACCAGAGCAGCCAGCGCGGCAACTTCCGCTAAATGATTGACTGGCCAGGGATCGCGCCAAGCTTGCCACTGCCGCAGCCGATCGGGATGGCTAATGCAATAGCCCACCCGCAGCCCTGGTAAACTGTAAAACTTGGTCAAAGAGCGAATGATAACCAGATTGGGATATTGGGTCACTACATCCACCAAACTCTGCTCTGGTGGCACAAAATCGATGAAAGACTCATCGACTACGACTAACGCAAATTTTGCTAAGCAGTTAATCAGTAGTTGTCTATCAAAAAGTTGACCGATCGGATTATGGGGATTATTGATCAGTAATCCAGCAGTGGCTGGAGCTTTGACCAGCAATTGTGCTAAATCTTGTAGCTGTCCTTGAGGATCAATAAAGGGACACCTTTCAATTTGAGCACTAAAAGCAGCCAAAGCACGAGCGTAGTCATTAAAAGCAGGGGTCGGCAAAATCGTTGGGGGCTGAGTGGCCAGCTCCCGGCCAGCCCAGGTCAATAATTCTGCTGCACCATTACCGGGCAAAATCCAATCGCTATCAATATGGTGATGCTGAGCCAATGCTTGGCGCAGGTCGTCGTAACCAGGGGTAGGATATTGGTCAATGCTTTGCAGTTGGCGACTGATGGCGTTAATCACCCCCGAGGAAGGACCCAGGGGATTAATGCTAGCGGAGAAATCTAAAATGCAGCTAGCTGGGCAGCTAGCAATTGTAGCTGCCCAGGCCAGATTTCCACCGTGAGTTGGAGATTGTGCCAATGAGCTTACTTTTTCTTAGCAGCTGCTGCAGCCTTGGCTGGAGTTGCCTTAGAATCAGATACTTTATCCTTAAACAATTTACCTGCCGAAAACGCCGGTACTTTAGTAGCGGGAATTTCCATCTTTTCACCGGTGCGGGGGTTCCGACCTTCCCGCTTCTGACGTTGTCTAGGTTCAAAAGAACCAAAGCCCACCAAAGTGACCTTGTCACCCTGGGATACTGCTTCCATAATCACTTCTAAGGCCGCAGAGAGAACTGTGTCTGCTTGCTTTTTAGTAACTGTTGCTTTATCAGCAACCTGATCGACTAATTCACCTTTATTCATTGAATGTCTCCATTAGTTTTAAGGAAATTGGGTTGAGCTTCTCAATGGTTAATCTAGATGCGGAGGAGGTAAGGTCAGGATTTCTACCTGAGGAATCCCCGAAGCTTTGATTCAACGAGATTTGCACTGACTTATTCTAATAGGTGAAAGCATATTTTGGAAGATGTAAATTCTTAAATTATGTTGATTTTCATACTTTCTTTGTTATTTCTGCTTGCATATTTACCTCTATACCTCTCCAAACATCTCTAATAATCTTGAAATGAATCACTTCCTGAGTAATTATACTTATTTAAATTGATATAGCTGTAATTCTTGCCTATAGAGCATTACAGCTATTCTAAATGTATTATTTAATTCGATCGATCAGCTAAAATCAGCAAATAATCGATCAAACAGCGGGTGCTAGTTGGTTTTGACGACTAACACCGAACAAATTGCTTCTTCGACCACTTGACTGCTAACTGAGCCTTGGATAATTCGATCGATCCCCACCAAACCACGACTACCAATCAAAATCAGTTGGCAATGATGAATATTAGCTAACCGGACAATTTCGGTGGCAGGCTCGCCAGTCAATATTTCTAATTCGCTGTGGTAATTGAGTTCTGCTTGGTAACTTTGCAGCTGCTGCATGACTTCTGGATAGTCGGAGCCGACGCGGTGGGGTAGATCAGCGGACCTATCGAGCTGTTTGGTGGGAATCACATGGCAGAGGATAATCTTGGCTGTAGCCGCTAACTGTAAAGACTCGATCGCCTTAATCACCTGCGCCGAACAGGGGCTTTCATCGACAGCCACCAAAACAGAGGTTAGAGTCATGGATGAGCATCTCTCACTTGGATACAAGTGCTAGGGAATCTGCATAAAAACTGTATGCTGTTTAACATTATAACTACTGCTCTGAATCAGGAGCGCAAAGTGGCTCGTCCTTGGCTTGGTCTGGAGTTGACGGGGTCAACATTAGTCTTAATCGATCGAGAGTTGCCGGATCTAAATATTGATCGTACCGACTGATCAGATCTAGCCAAAAGCTTCGAATCTCGTCGTCAGCGATCGCCCAAGCCACCCGCTGATTGTGGAAGAGCGCCACTACCATGCCATTGACCTGAGCGGCGGTAAATTCTGGATAGCTGCACAGTTTGCTGATATATTTTTGGACATCGGCCAAAGATTGGCTACTAGCCAACTCCCTCACCAAAAAATCTCGATCGCGCAGATTGGCAATACCAATGGTTGGCAGCTGTGTTTGGCAAAAGCCGGAGAGGCGGCGATAGAAATGGATGGTAGATTGCTTGCGTCGCTCCCATTCATCACGCAAAAAGTCGCTCAAGTCGTCTTCACTAAAAACAGAACTGTAATCTTTGTCGCCGCTAATCAAAAACAGATCGGTACCATCAGGCACCGCCGCTAGCAAACATTCCCAGTTGATCGCATCACCCAAAGAATTATTTTTACCAGGCGGATTGCCGACACTCATCCGCAGTCGCGCTCGATCGATCACCGCTGTATCGATCGTGAGCTTGGTGCCTTTGGTAAATAAACATTGCAACAGGCGATCGGCTGGCAGATTCTTGGCTTTGATATCGATCGAAATCTTAGCCACCATGGCACTATGTGCTTTTTCATATGCTTGCAAAGTCTCCCGCAGCTGGACTATTTCTGGATAATCCTGGCAAATTTGGGGCAATTGGGGATTGAAGATTTGACCATAAAAAGACTTCAACGCCCCTTCGATCCGCCGTTCCCGGTTGCGATAGAACTCATCCAGAACTTGATCGGTAATTAGCAAAGTCACCTCACCAGCCGCCACCAGATCGGCTAGCTTACTGATTTCTTCTAAGTCTTCCTGGTTAAAGGCATAGAAAGACAAAAGAACATTGGTATCGATAAAAAGCTGCATGGCGGTGGCGAGAAGCGGATGGA
>JAGVCD010000225.1 GCA_020059425.1 Chamaesiphon sp.
AATCCGCTGGCTAACTGGAGTTCTGATGAGGTGTGGATGTATATTCGCGCTTATAAGGTTCCGTACAACCCTTTGCATGAACGTGGTTTTGCTAGTATTGGGTGTGAACCTTGTACAAAGGCGACTTTACCAAATCAGCATGAGCGGGAGGGTCGCTGGTGGTGGGAGGAGGCTACTCAGAAGGAGTGTGGTTTACATGCGACGGATGAGGCTGGTAAATAATATTCTATTTCTGAATTGAAGGTTGAAAGAACTTGGAACTGGGGTTCTGACCCCCCAGTTCACCCATTGTTCGCGTTAGCGTCTCCTCTTAGGAGTGGGGCGACGCACCTCCTAAAACTCCCTAGTCCCCTAACAGGGAGGTGTTGCCAACATAAGGGTCGATTTTTTGGTAACGTGATCTACTCAATGCTGGAATAATTATTTAACCCATTCCCTTGAACAGCCCTTGGGGTTTGAATAACAGAGTTAAGACCATGGCCAAGAGTGCGATCGCTAGTTTGTATTCTGAACCGACGATCGGTACGGCTAACTCTTGAGAAATGCCAATTACAAAAGCGCCAGCAATTGCCCCATATGGATTGCCAATGCCTCCCAAAATGACCGAGGCAAACATGGGTAGAATCAAAAACCAGCCCATATTGGGACGAACAGCTGTGAGGCCATATAAACTACCAGCTAAGGCGGTGAGCACCCCAGTAATAATCCAGGTCCAGAGCACCACTTGCTCGACATTAATACCAGTGACTTTAGCCAAATCTGGATCATCAGCTACGGCTCGCATTGCTTTACCAATTTTGGTTTTTTGTAATAAGAAGTGCAGAGCAACCATTGCTACCACCGACACCCCCAAAATAATGATGCTAGAGTACTTCACCCGCAGACCAAACATATCGATCGCTTCGGCTACCGGCAAATTATAGCTTTGATTATTACTTCCCCAGGCGAAGATAATGCCATTGCGGAGGAATAAAGATAGTCCGATCGAAATAATAATTAAAGTCGTGGCCGAAGCACGACGGCGGCGCATCGGTTGCCAGAGTAGCTTCTCGGAAATCAGCATCGCTCCGACGGTACCTACCATCCCCGCAATCATCGATAGCCAGACATTGACCCCCAATTGGTTAGTGACCCAAGTCAGGTAAGCCCCCAGGGTCATAAAGTCGCCATGGGCAAAATTAGAAAGCTTCAAAATGCCATAGGTGAGAGTTAAACCCACTGCCGCCAGTGCGATAATACTGCCTAGGGCAACGCCATTAACAATTAATTGTGGATCCATGTGGGGTCAATAATACAGTTTCAGCCTGAAGAAATTTAACCATAATTAGCTGCATTAAAAACAGACAACTCACAGAAATTGACTAAGAAATGGATAGAATTACCGTCGAAAGTAGAGCCATTATCGTAGGACTAGTCGGTAGTCATGGCTACGGGTTGAGTCGGCCAGAGTCCGATCGCGATTATCGGGGGGTGTTTATTGCCCCCAAAAATAATTATCTGGGTCTGAGTGCGATCGAACAAAAAGATCGGGGCTGGGATGAGCCGGGGGTGCTACCTTTTTTGGATGGCAATACCGATACAGTGATTTATGAATTGCGCAAATACATGCAACTCTTGGCGGGTTCTAATCCTAATATCTTGGAGTTGCTGTGGCTGCAAGAATATCCTTTTTTGACTCCTGTCGGTGAGAAGTTGATTCAGCAGCGCCACCTGTTTTTGAGCAAAAAAGTAAAATATACTTTTTCGGGCTATGCTTTTGCCCAAATTAAAAAGATTGAATCCCATCGTAAATGGTTACTGAATCCGCCTACGAAACAGCCGGTTCCGGCAGATTTTGATTTTGACCTGGAAGAACCACTGACCAAAGATGAAGTCAATGCTTTTTTGGAATATTTGTACAGCCTGGTACGCGGCAAGATTGAATATTTGGCTGAATCGCGAGAATTACATCAGTTACTGACCGGCGATATTGACTTCAAAGGTTTGCTGAAGCAATATCCGCTGACGGCTGAATCGATTCCTTATAGCCAAGCTTTGACGAATAGTCGGGGTGATTTTATTCGCCTGTTGCAACGCAGTCAAAAATATCGAGCCGCTAGCGTAGAATGGGCAGCTTATCAATCTTGGCAACAAAACCGGAATCCGCACCGGGCTGGGATGGAGCAAAAATCTGGGTACGACCTTAAACATGCCATGCACTGTATTCGTTTGCTGCGCTGCGGCGGGGAAATTTTGCGAGATGGCCAGGTCTGGGTCGATCGCCGTATAGCTGGTGATGCCGAACAACTTCGATCGATCATTAATGGTGATTATACCTACGAACAAATTACCCAATTAGCTGATCAGTTATTGGCTGAAATGGAGATAGCCTACGATCAATCCAGCTTGCCAGACAAACCTGATGTGCAGTCGATTGATCAACTCTGTGTGGAATTAGTGGAAGAGTTTGGTTGGTGATTAAATTTCGCGTTAAATTGGTACCCGTGAAATATTATTGGGCGGCAGCGATCAAAGATTTCAAGGTTCCTAGCAACTCTGGTTCGGTGTAGGGTTTAGTGAAATAGCCAGAAGCACCCAGATTCATCGCTAACTGCCGATGCTTTTCACTGCTGCGCGAACTGAGCATCAAGATCGGCAGGTCTGCAAAAACCTCATGCGATCGCAGCGTATCCAGTACCCCATAACCATCCAGGCGAGGCATTTCAATATCGCAGAGCACCCCTTGCACTACTAAACCAGCATAAAGTTTGTCTACTGCCTCCTGGCCATCGCGAGCTTGTTCTACTTGATAACCATCTTTTTCCAGCATCATTGCCAAATAGCGCCGCACATTAATTGAATCATCAATTACCAAAATTGTGTCT
>JAGVCD010000380.1 GCA_020059425.1 Chamaesiphon sp.
AAAAGGCGTTTCACGCGGTACGACGACTAGTTTGCGACCTTCCTTAAGCTGGACATCGGCGGCGCGTTCCAAGAGTCCACCACTCAACCCCGTCGCCATTTTGGCCACCGTACTCATACTGCACGGTATCACCACCATTCCCGCTGTCCGAAAAGAGCCGCTAGCAATATTTGCTCCCACATCACTCCAACGGTGACAACGCAACTTACCAGCTGTGGGCACATCGGCCTGTTCTCGCCAAAAAATGGTTTGCAAATCTGGTTCGATCGGCATCTTCACCTGAAATTCTTCTTGCCACACCATATAGGTAGATTTAGAAGCGACTAGTTCAATATGGTAGTCGGCGGTCAGCAGGTGCTTAATTGATCGAACTGCATAGATTAGGCCAGAAGCACCAGTTACACCGAGAATCAGAGGTAAAGTCATGGAATTAAGAAAGGTATCTCCTATACCATAACGCTTGAAAGATCCCCGGTACAGTAAAATAACAGACTGCACTTCCTCATAATTATTTGCTCATGGCCATCGCCCCCGTTCTGAGCCTGCACGCCCAAGGCGAGCACCACACCTTACAAATTAATCCCACCGCTGCGCTGTGTCTGCGCGGCAGTCTCTCGGTACCAGGGGATAAGTCAATTTCCCACCGGGCTTTGATGTTGGGGGCGATCGCCACTGGCGAAACCACTATTCAGGGATTATTGCTGGGGGAAGATCCGCGCCGCACAGCAGCTTGTTTTACGGCCATGGGCGCTACGATCAGTGAATTAAATACCGAGTTGGTGACAGTGCAAGGTATTGGCCTGGGGAATTTACAAGAACCCGCTGACGTGCTAGACACAGGCAATTCTGGCACCACCACGCGGCTGATGATGGGATTATTGGCGGGTCACCCTGGCAAATTTTTTGCGGTCACGGGTGATAGTTCTATTCGATCGCGTCCGATGTCGCGGGTGATTAAACCCCTCAGCTTGATGGGGGCGCAGATTTGGGGTAAGCAAGATAACTCCCTTGCGCCACTAGCTATTAAAGGACAAAAGTTACAACCCATTCATTATCAATCGCCGATCGCTTCAGCGCAGGTGAAATCTGCGGTGTTGTTGGCCGGGTTGCTGGCCGAGGGGCAAACCACCGTCACTGAACCAGCCTTGTCGAGAGATCACAGTGAGCGGATGTTGCGGGCTTTTGGGGCAGAAGTAATCGTGGATCCAGCCACCCACAGCGCGACGGTTACGGGCTGGCCAAAATTACGAGGTCAACCAGTAGTCGTGCCCGGTGATATTAGTTCGGCGGCTTTTTGGCTGGTAGCAGCAGCGATCATTCCTAATTCGGAGTTGCTGTTGACGAATGTGGGTGTCAATCCCACTCGTACTGGAATTTTGGAAGCTCTGGCTTTAATGCAGGCTGATGTGGAATTGTCTAATCAGCGCGAAGTGGCCGGAGAACCCGTCGCTGATATTCGGGTGCGATCGAGTCAGCTGCAAGCCTGCGAAATTGGCGGTGATTTAATTCCGCGCCTGGTGGATGAAATCCCGATTTTGGCTGTGGCCGCGCTGTTTGCCGAGGGTACTACCATCATTAAAGATGCTGCCGAACTACGGGTCAAAGAAAGCGATCGGTTAGCGGTGATGGCTACTCAGTTAGGCAAAATGGGCGCCATCATTACTGAATTACCCGACGGCTTAGAAATTTCTGGTGGTCAACATTTGAGCGGTGCGGAACTTGATAGCTGCACCGACCATCGAATTGCTATGAGCCTAGCGATCGCTGCCCTTACCGCGAAAGGTTCCAGCCATATCCACAGGGCTGATGCTGCTGCTGTCTCCTATCCCAACTTCTTTGATTCGCTCACCGCCGTCATCAACTAAACCCCAGACAATTAATCTTATGAAAATCCATCCATCAGCCGTGATTGAACCCGGTGCCCAAATTGGAGCCGATGTCGAAATCGGGCCTTTTTGCTATGTTTGCAATGATGTAGCAATTGGCGATGGCTGTAAATTATCAGCCCATGTCACCGTTTTGCCCCACACCACCATTGGTAATAATTGCACGATCCATAGCAATGCCGTTCTCGGGGATTTACCGCAGGACATGGCTTTCCAGGATGGAATTAGCTATGTGATCATCGGTAATAACTGTCAAATTCGGGAAGGTGTGACCATCCATCGTGGTACCAAAGCCGGGACAGTTACTAAAGTTGGGGATAATTGCATGTTAATGGCTAATAGCCATCTGGCTCATAATGTGCAGCTCGGTAACCAAGTTATTGTGGCCAATGGAGCCCTGCTGGCGGGCTATGTAGAAGTAGGCAATCAAGCTTTTATCAGTGGCAACTGCCTGCTGCACCAATTTGCCAGAGTAGGCAGACTCGTGATGATGTCTGGGGGTTCAGCGGCTCAGCGCGACATTCCACCTTTTTGTATGACTCGGAATCAATCGTCAAATAGTGTGATGGGGTTGAATTCGATCGGCCTCCGGCGAGCAGGGATTAGCAGTGAAGATCGGTTGGAATTGAAGCGTGCTTTTAAGGTTTTATACAAGTCTGGTTTATTAATTCCCGAAGCAATAATTCAACTAAAAGATGAATTTGATAATGCCTTAGTCAAGGAAATGTATGAATTTATACAAAAGTCACAACGTGGCATTTGTTGCCACATTCGGGCTAAAGAAAGTGATAGTGATTAATAATTTTCACTTCTAAAATAACAAAACAAATTAAATTTAAATTGGCTTAAATATGCAAAATATTATTGCTCATTTAATAGCTAACTAACTTGATTATAAAATCTTGAAGCCTTTACTTACACTAGATTCTGGCATCAACAACAATCGCTATCAAACCAGGTTTATTGAACTCTTTTTGACTAGGCAATAAGGCTGATTATTTTTTACACTAGCTATTTATTTTTCCAAAAAGATTCAAGCAAAAATCAGCATAACTACTGATATAGGTAATTATAACTTTAAAAATTCATAGATTTCGACTATCATGCTACCAACGGTAATATGTTGAGATTATGCACACTCGTTTAATGAGAAGCCGAACAGGTGTTGGTAAAAGAAAAATAACCCGCCAACAACGATGTCCTTATTGTCGTGGTCGGGCATACGAAAGAACTCACCGCCGAGATTGGATAGAGAAATTATTGTCCTGGTTTGATTTCCACCCCTTTTACTGTCGCAACTTTAAATGCGGCGCCCGTTTTATTAAAAAGGGTCGCCGGTAAATATTGTTCTACCAGTGTTGAGACATCGAACTGCTCGGCATCGAACCAGGCAATCTCTGGAATATTACGGAACCAAGTCCGTTGGCGTTTGGCTAGCTGGCAAGTATGTAAAATCGTGAGTTCGATCGCCTCTGACTGACTAATTTCCCCTTGGAGATATTGACGCATTTCGGCATAGCCCAAAGTATCCAAGCTGGGGAGATCCCAACCATATTTATCAATTAACCCTCTTACCTCTGCTTCCCAACCCAGCTTGACCATTTGCTCGGTGCGTTGCTGAATCCGAGTTGCCAAATTTTCGCAATCCAGACCAATCTGCCAGATCGGATAGGCTGGAGGGTTTTCGCCCTGCTGACTAGAAATAGAGTGGCCCGTGACATAAAAAACTTCGAGAGCCCGGATAGTTCGAGACCTGTCATTAGCATGAACCTTGGTAGTCGGGTCAACCTGGCACAACATTTGATGAAGAATCGTCTGATCATGAGTAGAAAGTTGCGATCGCA
>JAGVCD010000090.1 GCA_020059425.1 Chamaesiphon sp.
ATCGCTGAACTAGAAAAACCTGGTCGCGACCCCCGCGCCGAGTTTCGCTATGCCACTTTCCAAGCGGATATCAAAGAAATATCCGACTTGCAAGTGGGCATGTCCCTAGAAGGAGTGGTTACCAATGTGGCCAATTTTGGGGCGTTTGTGGATATTGGGGTGCATCAAGATGGCTTGGTGCATATATCGCAGTTAGCCGATCGCTATGTCAGTGATCCCAAAGAAATTGTCAAAGTGGGGCAGGTGGTCAAAGTTAAGGTCTTGGAAATTAATCCTGGTCTCAAAAGAATTGCTTTGACCATGCGCGGGTCTTAACTATCTTTAATTAAGATCAGTAGTGGCTGATTGATCGTGGCTCAGACAGTAGTAAATACCCCGCTTTTGCACAAGTTCAAAATGAGTCCCCATCTCGGCTACTACCCCTTTATCTAGTACTAGGATTTGGTCGGCATCTTGCACAGTGCGTAGACGGTGGGTAATACAAAAAATAGTAATACCTTTAAAATTATTGACCAGATTATGACAAACCTGTCGTTCGGTATCATAGTCTAGGGCGCTGGTGGCCTCATCTAAAATCAACAAGCGGGGTCGTTGCAAAATAGTGCGGGCGATCGCTAACCGTTGCTTCTGTCCCCCCGATAGATTAGAACCTCTCTCACCCACCCGCGTATTATAACCATTGGGTAAAGTCATAATAAAATCGTGCGCTACGGCAATCTTGGCAGCGTTAATAATTTCTTCGGTCGTAGCATCTGGATAGTTGATGGCGATATTTTCTTGCACAGTGCCTTCAAAAAGCAGTGGATCTTGAGAGACAATCCCAATCTGCTCTCGCAAGGAATAGAGTTCCACTTTGCCGATGTCATAGTTGTCGATCGTAATGCGCCCTTTGGTAGGTTCGTATAGCCGAGGCAGTAATTTCATGAGCGTACTTTTCCCAGAACCACTCTGTCCGACAATTCCCACAAAAGAACCAGGCTCGAAAGTTAAATTAATGCGGTTTAACTGCGGACGGCCATGATTGGTAAACTGAAAAGTCAAATCTTCGTAGGTCACTTTGCCCTGAATTAAAGGCATGGGAATGTTAAAGCGGTTATCATCTTCCACTTCCAGTGGCGAATCTACGATGTCACCTAAGCGTTCGATCGATAGCGCTGTTTCTTGGAAATTCTGCCAAATAGTTAATAGCCGTAATAGTGGCCCAGTCACATAACCAGCAATAATCCGAAAGGCAATGAGCTGACCTAATGTCAGTTTTTGATCGAGCACCAAGTAAGCACCCACCCATAGCACCAATAAACTGGATAGCTGATTTAAAAAATTACTACTAGAACCAGCCAGAGTAAAAGTAATAGTGCTATTAAAACTAGCCGCTACATATCGATCATAAAAAGTCTGCCACTGGTTGCGGCTACGCCGCTCCATACTCTGAGCTTTGACAGTGTAGATGCCGCCCAAAGCTTCCACTAAATAGGATTGATTCCGGGCATTGCATTCGGCTTTCACCCGTAGTTGACGACGCACAACTGGGGAGACAATCACACTCAAAATCACGAATAAGGGAATTGTCGAGAGGGCCACCGCCGTTAACAGCGGGCTGTAAATCACCATCACCACAATATAGATGCTCGAAAAAGCTGCATCCAAAATTGTGGTTAAAGCGGTACTGGTGAAGAACTGCCGAATCTTGTCAATCTCGGCAATTCTGGTGGATAGTTCACCCACTGCTCGCCGATCGAAGTAACTGAGGGGCAGATGGAAAAGATGATCAATGATTTTGGCGGCTAGCGCCAGATCAATCCGATTGGTGGCATTGGCAAAAGCGATCGTCCGAATGCTGGTTAAGATGCTCTCGAAAAAGGCCACGATAATTAACAAGATACCGAAAACAGCCAAGGTCGAAGCACTATTTTGACCGAGGACTCGATCGATAATCACCTGCACCAATAAGGGATTAGCTAAACCCAATATTTGAACAAAGAATGAAGCGATTAAGACTTCGACTAAAACTTTTGCTTCTGGCCGCAGATAAGGCATAAACCAACTCAAACCAAATTTTTGGCGTTGGATGTTTTTGGTTTCCTGTAATAGCAGGATCTGGATCGGCGTTTTGGGATCACCAATGAGCTTGACAAATTGATGAAAGCGGAGTTTTTGCACTCCGGATTGGGGAGTACCTAAGACAATTTCCTGTTCATTTGCTTGGTAGATTACAGCATAACTATCTTCCCAAGCAATAATTGCTGGATTCTTCAGGCGACAAATTTGCTGTGGGGGGATATCCATCAACCGTCCCATCAAGCCTAAGACATCGGCGATCGCATTACACAACTGCAAAGAAGCCTGATTATTTCGACTAAGCTGCATATCGACAATGCGTTGGACAGTATCGCGCCGATATTTGATGCCTAAATATATGCTCAGCATTTGAAAGCAAGCCAAAATCCCATCGCGCACACCCTCGCCGCGCACCGCTGGAAATTTACCATTATGTTCAACTTTCAGTTGAGTTTGGGCAGTAAAGTCGGTGTTAGTGACCTGAAAATCCAACTCTGGTGCATAGTCCACTAACTCAGCAGTGATCGCTGAACTATTGTCTGGGCGATCATCAACATTAACTGGAGCTACAAGTAAATCTTGATCAATTCCCA
>JAGVCD010000035.1 GCA_020059425.1 Chamaesiphon sp.
CGTCATACCTATCGCGATCGCTAGTAGTTTCAGCCAGAGCATCACACTCAAAAAATAGCCCGCGCAATTTCTTGACGGGCCACCTTCTAAAAATTCACTCAGTTATCAACTAATCTTGGTTTTGATACCACCACCAAGTAGCCATCGGAATGACAGTAGCGGCAATCAATAGCACCACCACAATCAGAGTGAAACTACCCCGATTAGCCTCGGTTTCTTCTGCTGTGAGGTAAGTGCTGCCCACCACGGCGGTTTCTTTAATCACTGGTGGACCAGGATCGGGTTCCCCCGACAAGACTGCCGACAGCCGATCGATCGCATCGCCAAAAGACTGGTTATACTTATTGCCATCCCGCAACGGCACCAACATTGTTTCAGTAGCAATACTAGTGGCAATTTCATCAGATAAAACTTCTTTAACAGCAGAGCCAGTGACAACACCGGTAGTATTGGTGAGATCATCTAATAGCACCAATGCTTGATTAGCCTGTTGTTCAGGAGTGGGAAACCACTTTTTGAATATTTTAGCGGTGAAAGTTTGAGCATTATCACCATAATCAAAACGGTGAATAGTAATAAAACGAACTTCTTTACCAGTGGATTTGGCTATTTTTTCGAGGGTCCCACTGACCTTGGATTTGGTGGCCACGCTTAAAACACCAGCTTTATCGATGAGCCAAGTGGGCACTCCCGGCGAAATTGTTGGAATCTCGTAGAGGGCAGTGGCTGTCGCTGGTAATAACCACAGTTGCCAAGTGGCCAAAATGGCAGCACATGTTAAACCCAACCGGCGAAAAATAGTAGAGAGTTGGTTCATAAAATATATTGAGCAGGTTATATGGTTAAATAATATATCTCTTAAAATACAACAGATCGATCGAGATGGCCGGGAGCAGATTTGTTTATTTATTGCGACTGGATCAGCTTACAGCTCTTGATGGGAAAGGAATCAATATCCCTCTGAGAGATTGATGAACCGGAAACGTTATCCTCCCAATAGACTTACGGCTCAGCAGAATGCTTTAATAGGGTCTGAAAATAAATTTTTAAACTTTAGGAAAATTTTTATGGGCGCAATTATATTTGTCGTTTACTTAGGCGCAATGGTCGGCATTGCTCTAGTGCTATTCTTTGGGCTTCGTGCCGCCAAAATCATTTAAGCTAAAATATTGTGCAAGTAGCTTTGTGAAACGCTTTATCCACTTCTCTCGCTCCCACTCTTAATGAAATCTTATCTTGCTGCCGCTGTCCAAATGACCAGCTCTCCTTATTTAGAGCAAAACCTCGCTCAGGCTGAAGAACTGATCGATTTGGCAGTGCGGCGGGGGGCTGAGCTGGTCTCGTTGCCCGAAAATTTTGCCTTCTTGGGTCCTGAAGAAACTAAAATTGCCCAAGCTAGTCAAATCGCCACTGCTACGGAAAGGTTTTTGAAGAGTACTGCCCAAAAATTTCAAATCACTCTACTGGGTGGTGGTTTTCCGGTACCAGTAGGAGATGAAAAAGTTTACAATACCGCCTTGTTAATTGCTGCAGATGGTTCAGAACTATACCGTTACCAAAAAGTCCATTTGTTTGATGTAAATGTGCCAGATGGAAACACCTATCAAGAATCGCGCACAGTGATGGCTGGTAGTAAATTACCGGATGTATACCAGTCTCAGAATTTTGGTGGTCTAGGAATTTCGGTCTGTTATGATGTCCGATTTCCGGAGTTGTATCGCCATCTTTCCAACCAGGGAGCAGAGGTTTTGTTTGTTCCGGCGGCTTTTACCGCTTATACCGGCAAGGATCACTGGCAAGTATTGTTGCAAGCCCGAGCGATCGAGAACACTTGCTATATGATTGCCCCCGCTCAGACTGGTAATCATTATGGGTTACGCTATACCCATGGTCATGCCATGATTATTGACCCTTGGGGGGTCGTGCTGGCCGATGCTGGGGAGAAACCAGGAGTGGCGATCGCCGAGATTAACCCCGTCCGGATTGAGCAAGTCCGTCGCCAGATGCCATCATTGCAGCATCGGGTCTTTGGCTAGACCGTAAAATTATTCTTTATCCCCGCTAACAACATGTCTCATATTGGTATTCTGTGCCCTGGTGCGATCGGTCATTTAAACCCTATGTGTAATTTAGGAAATGAACTTCTGCAGCGTGGGCATAGAGTTACTTTATTTGGGGTGCCAGAAATAGCGGCAAAAATTTCTCAATCTAACTTAGAATTCTGTGCAGTTGGATCTAGCGATTTCCCTCCTGGCAGTATGGACATTATGTCCGCTCGATTGGGTCAATTAACCGGATTAGATGGTTTTAAATTTGTTGCTCAGTTTTTTGAAAAAGAAAGCAAAATGCTGTTTCGTGATGCTACTCCAGCTATTCGTGATGCTGGAATTGATCTTTTGATTGTCGATCAATTGACTCTGGCTGGTGGGACAATCGCTGACTATCTAAAATTACCTTTTGTCACAGTTTGCAATGCCTTGCCTAGCAATATGGAACCAGGTGTTCCGCCCTTTTTTACTCACTGGGAATATAAAAATACCTGGCTGGCAAAGCTGCGCAATCAGTTAGGCAATATGCTGAGAATTCATCTGACCCGCGACATTTGGAAAATGTTAACTCAGCAAAGAGAGCGGTGGCAGCTGCCACCGCATGTCGATCGAGAAGATTCTTATTCGCAACTGGCGCAAATTGCGCAACTACCCCAAGAACTAGATTTTCCCCGCAAAAAAATAGCCCCCTGGTTTCATTATGTCGGCCCGCTCAAAAACACCGCTGATATCGAGCCGATATCGGCACCAGATCAGTCTTTTTCTTTTGATAAATTAAACGGTAAGCCCTTAATATATGCATCTTTAGGAACATTGCAAAATCACAATTGGAAAATTTTCCATTCTATTGCTGAGGCCTGTTTAGATATTGAGGCTCAGTTGGTAATTTCTCTGGGGAATCCCAATGCCGACCTGTCGCAGGCTAATTTTCCGGGAAATCCATTGGTCTTGGCTTTCCCCCCTCATCAACAACTGATTAACCGGGCGGATTTGGTGATTACTCATGCGGGGAGTACGGCGGTAAGTTGTTTGAGTAGTGGTGTGCCGATGGTGGCCATTCCGATTACCACTGATCAACCGGGAATGGCGGCCAGAATCTCGCAGGCAGGCGCTTGTGAAGTGGTGCCTGTGGCCAAATTGAATGTGTCGAAATTAAAAGAGGCGATTAATAAGGTCTTCCAAAATCGTACCTATCGAGATAATGCGGCGAAGTTGCGGGTGGCGATTCAGGAGGCTGGCGGTGTGGACTATGCGGCTAATGTCGTTGAGCAGGTTCTGCGGACTAATGCTCCTGTCTTGAATAATCGTCTGCGGGTCTCTGAATAATTGATGTGTTGGCGATCAGGTTCACTGGCGGTGGCACTAAGTCTCTAGAATTTCTTGATCGCATTCATAAACTTAGAGTTGCCATTGGTTTATTCCCCTAGAATTAGATTAGGCTGTTTCCTGTGTCACAAGCGGTAATTTTCATTAAAATTCAGGCAGCATGGAAGTAATTAGTGGTAGTTAATCGTGACAAAGTGGATTTATAGAAGGCTGATATTGCTAGGTCGGTCGATTTTTACAATGAATGGTTTATGGCTTTTGCCCCTCAAGCTTTTAGGGAGACTCTTATAGAGACAACCAAACGGGTGGAGTTAGCGCTCCGTCTTACTGAAAATTTAACCAATATTCGTCCTGATACCTTGCAGGCTAATCCAGGTGTGTTATCAATGCTCAGAATGGCAACCTGTCCACCGATCGCACGGGATAGACTGATTGGTCTGGCTGGTGTTTCGCCGAATCTAGTCAAAAATATGGAGGATGAACAACGGGTTCCGCCCACGACGAAACAGTCGGAACTCATGGAACAGCTCAGTAAAATAGGAAATATTATCGAGAGAATGGCTGATCCAGATATTTTTGTGTGGAAGCAAAGAGGCGATCAATTCACAGCAGAAGAGGTACATCGAGCATCAATAATTGTGGCTGATCGGCTTTGTGGTGCTGTAGCTAATCCGATTATTCGGAATGCTCAAGAAAAACGGCAACTTGCAGCCATCAAGTCATGGTTAGAAGCTAGGGGCTATCGGGAGCTAAAGCAGGGCAGGGCGAAGCTAAAGATTTTTTGGCAATACCTGCGGGTACGTTTTCATTCCGGTTCAATGTGCCGATTAAGATGGACGGGTGAAAGAAAGTAAATATTCCAATTGATGTAGTAATTATGAGGCAGCATAACCAGCCTGGGGACTTCCCTCTGTTAATTGAAGCAAAGTCAGCAGGGGATTTTACAAATACCAACAAACGAAGAAAAGAAGAAGCTGTGAAGATCCAACAACTACGCAAAACCTATGGTGATAAAATCACCTTTGATTTATTTCTTTGTGGCTATTTTGATTCTGGCTATTTGGGGATGAAGCAGCGGAAGGTATTGATTGGGTGTGGGAGCATCGGATTGATGATTTGGCAAAGTTTGGGCTGTAAGTATGAGAGATACGGTAAAGATTGAAGCCCGGAGACAGATTATTCAGAGAGAACTTGATCGACAAAGGACTCCAGCACAACGCAATATCATGGGGCAGTTTGCCACGCCGATCGATCTGGCTAATGATATTCTTCAGTCCGCAGCAAAGCTCATGCCCAAAGGTGAGAAGATTCGATTTTTAGATCCAGCGATCGGGACTGGGGCATTTTTCAGTGCGCTCAATAGTACTTTTTTATCAACGGCTATTGCATCAGCTACTGGTTTTGAGGTAGATGAGCATTATGGGGAACCGGCTGGCGATCTATGGGCTGGGAGTATTTTGGACTATCAATTAACTGATTTCACGAAGGTGTCTGCACCGATTAGTGAAAGTCAGAAGTTCAATTTAGTTATTTGCAATCCGCCCTATGTTCGCCATCATCATATCAATGGGCAAAAGGAAAGGTTACATCAAGAGGCTTTTACGGCTGCCAACATGAAATTATCTGGTTTGGCGGGTCTATACTGCTATTTTATGGCTTTGTGTCATGGTTGGATGAGGGCAAATAGTGTTGCTGTATGGTTGATACCTAGTGAATTTATGGATGTCAATTATGGGGAAGCTGTTAAGGAGTATTTATTGAATGAAGTGAGTTTGCTGCGAATTCATCGGTTTGATCCAAAGGATGGGCAATTTGATGATGCTTTGGTTTCTTCGGCGGTGGTGTGGCTGCAAATGAAAAAACCAATAATAGAGCAGCAGGTCAAGTTTAGTTATGGCGGTTCGATCGATCGACCTACTCATGAAAAAGTGTTGGATGCCAAGGTATTGATGACTGAGCAGAAGTGGACACGCTTTCCATTGAGTGGCGAGCGACAGGTGTTACAAGTACCGAGGTTGAGTGATTTCTTTACGGTGAAGCGGGGGATTGCAACGGGTGATAATAAGTATTTTGTGCTGACGAAGACTGATATTGAAAGTAGGGGCTTACCTCTGTCTCAGTTTAGGCCGATCTTGCCCAGTCCACGATATTTGGTGGAGACAGAGGTGAGAGCTGACAAGATGGGTTTTCCAGATATGGAAAATCAGTTGTTTGTTTTAGATTGTAGGTTAGCGATCGATGAGATTGAGCGGCTTTACCCGGAGTTGTATGAGTATCTTCAGCTGGGGGTGAGCAGTGGGGTTTCTGGGGGTTATTTATGTAGAAGTCGGAAGATTTGGTATGCTCAGGAGAGTCGATCGGAGAGTTATTTTTACTGTACTTACATGGGGCGATCAGGTGGTAATGGCAAGAAGCCGTTTCGGGCTATTTTGAATCGGTCTAGAGCTATCGTGGCTAATTCGTATTTGATTCTTTATCCGAGGCCGGTATTGGAGGAGGTGATAGTGCAGCGGCCAGAGATGGTGGAGATGTTTTGGGAAGCGTTGAATGGGATGACGGCGGCGGTGATGGTGGATGAGGGGCGGGTCTGTGGGGGCGGGATGCACAAGTTGGAGCCGAGGGAGTTGGCGAATGTTCCGGCGATGGAGATATTGAGGTTGATTAAAAGTTGAGACTACCCTTATTTACAGCGGTTTGCAAGTATGTGGGGGACACTTTATATCTCAAACCTAATCTCTGAAAAAGCTTTAAATAACAGCTGTACCTCACCAACCTACAAACTGCTGTATACAGCCTGTGTGCAATCGGATTGTTAGAACACTGTTAATTGTTCGGACAAAGCAGTATAAAAGAATTAGATATATGGAAATTGACCTTTCAAATTGATGGTTTGTCAACTGTTACAATATTTGGGATGCTCCCGGTTGTTAGCCTGTGCTGCATCAACAACTCTATTTATAAACAACACGAAACCGCTCGCAAACCAAAAGCATCTCTGGCGTTGGTTCCTTACCAATTTCAGGCAATACTCGCGAGAAGTACTGCCAATGCCCTTTCCGCCAAGATCCCAAGGAACGGTCATTCTCACCTTCTTCATAGGCAAATTGTGCATCCACTTCACTAAATGAGCGGATCATAATTTCTGTCGTCTCAATAATGCAAATTGGATTACTATTCCCATCCAACACAATTGTTTTTTTGCCTATTTCAGGCAGTTGAATTCCCTCTGCCTCCCA
>JAGVCD010000415.1 GCA_020059425.1 Chamaesiphon sp.
ATAGGAAAATAATTTTTGGATTACCCATCGAACAAGAAGAGGTGTGATAGACGTTTGGTGATTTTTGCGCCATGATTAAAGGTAGTTGAGCTGCTATGGCGTAATTGTATGAGTCTTGTGGGTATTGGTACTGCGATCGCACCTTGGCTGGGTGAATGGGCTACTGTAGCAGTGGCTGGGACTATCTTAAAAGGTATTCAGCATCAATTTAATCCTACTGAGATCCAGAAGATATTAAAGCTGGCTGAGCAAGCAGCAGAAGCAGCCCAGCCAGCAACGGGTGGATTGTTTTGTCGGTGCGATCGAGATGGGCCGAATAGAGTCCAAAACTTTTTGGAGCAGTTTTTTCAGTCAACTGAGGTGCTGAAGGAATTACAGAAGCCGCTACAAGATGCTGATAAACCAGATCTAGATATTTTGGTAGAGGCGTTTAAGCAATTAGCGCAAAACCATAAGGCAGCGAATAATTATGTGTCGGATGCGCTGCCATTGTGGATGAAGGCGTTCGTTGAGAGCTATTTTGAGCAGATCAAGGGGATTTGCTTTCAGGTGGCGAAGGCGCAATATCTAGAGCAATTGGCACATCAAGTACGTAATGTGAAATTTGTCGGGATTGCAGTATCAGATTCGGACATAGAACAGCCGGAAGTTTTGGCACAGATTTTTGTGATGCCCGATGTGCGGGAGGAAAGAAGTCGGAATTTACCACAGGCATTTGTGACTATTAATGGACAGTCGGCTTATCATGCAAGTCGTGCTAGTGAAGAAGGTTCCAAAATTAGGGAATTAAATCGATTAATAAAACAACAAGATGACTTGCTAAAAGAGCAGAAAGAATGGGCAATGCGCGATCGATCCAGTCCACGAATTTCAGCTCAAAAAGTTATCAATTTGGCGCAGAAAAAAGCAGTGATATTGGGTGCCCCCGGTTCAGGGAAAACCATGCTGGCAAGTTACTTCGCCTTGATGCTGTGCAAAACGTCTCAAAGCGCTCCGACTCAGATTGGCTTGAAAACAGAAGATGATTATTTGCCTGTAGTGGTGCGGATTCGGGATTGGATCTTGGAATCCAAGATGGGGTTATTGGAATACTTGCGATCGAACGCCGAAGCTAATTTAGCTTGCAAGAAATTACCCGCCGGATTCTTTGAGCATTGGTTAGAGCGGGGACGGGCGCTGATTTTGCTGGATGGATTGGATGAGGTGGTAGATGAAGCGCAGCGACGTAAGGTGGCAGAGCAGATTGAGACATTTCTGCATCAATACCAAGACAATCCAGCGGTAATTACATCGCGCCCAGCGGGGTATCGGTGGGACTTCTTCAATCTCGATGAGTTTCCCCACTATATGCTGGAATCCTTCGATGATAAGCAGGTGGCGACATTCATCGATCATTGGTATGACAGTCGGCTCAAGGAAGATCCGGCGCAAGCAGAGCGGCGGAAGGCGGATTTACAAAAGGCGTTTGCCAGAAACGAGCGGATTCGGTTGCTGGCAAAAAATCCGTTGTTATTGACGATTATTACCTTTATTACCTTGATTCATCGCTATCAGGCGGAGTTGCCGAGACGACGTTGCGATCTCTATGAAATAGCAGTAAAAACTCTTTTGACTCAATGGGATCTCGGCAAGGAAATTAAGTGGGACAAGGACACCTTGCATTATCTCAAGCAAGACGATCTGTTGTATCTATTGAAAAAGTTAGCCTATTGGATTCATAGTAAGGGTAGCGTGGGAGAAACTGAAGGTGGCACGCTCATCAAAAAGAATGACTTAATTGAGCAATTACGAAAAGAGATTCAAACTCGGAAGAAATGTGAATTTGATGAGGCAGAAGAAGAAGCTAAAAGATTTATCGAATTTATCAGAAAGCGTACAGGTTTGCTCAACGAACAGGGGATAGAACGCTATGCCTTTGTACATAAAACCTTTCAAGAATATCTGACAGCGGAGGAGATTTACTCTCACCATAAACGAGAAGATAATACTGAGATTATCTGGAGTCACTTTCTGGATCATTCGCACGATCAACATTGGCGTGAAGTCTTGTTATTATTGGTCTCGAAATTAGAAGGACATCAAGCTCGGAAAGCGATTCAGACAGTTTTGGATGCGGGGAGCGAATACGAACAATGGTTACATCGAGATTTGCTGTTTGCGGGTTGGTGTCTGACGGAAGATCCACCAGAATTAACAGTGGTGGCGCAGGAGTGGGTTGGGGAAATACTCGATCGATTGGTTGATTTAGAAGTTGGTGATTCGGAACAGATTGGTGGAAAAATCAAGAGCGAAGCAGCAAAGATTCTACATTGTTTTGGTGAAACTAATGTGGAGCAAGATGTATGGGCGAAGTTGCAAGCACAGGGAGATCGGATCGATCGTTTTCGATTGCTAGAATTTCAAGCTGCTTTGGGTCAGGAAGCAGAAGTGATCGATACACTACTATCTTTGCTGGGTGATAACAACTTGAATGTGTGCCGTAGTGCCGCACGAGGATTGGGTCAATTAGGAAATAGTAGTCCCGAAGTGGTGAATGGCTTACTATCCTTGCTGAATGATAAAGAATTGAATGTGTGCCTTAGTGCCATACAAGCATTAGGTCAGTTAGGAAATAGTAGTCCCGAAGTGGTGATTAGCTTACTATCCTTGCTGAATGATAAAGAATTGAATGTGTGCCTTAATGCCATACAAGCATTAGGTCAGTTAGGAAATAGTAATCCCAAAGTGGTGAGTCGCTTACTATCTTTGCTGAATGATAAAGAATGGGATGTGTGCTCTAGTGCCGCACAAGCATTAGGTCAGTTAGGAAATAGTAGTCCCGAAGTGATGAATGTCTTACTATCCTTGCTAGATGATAAAGAATGGGATGTGCGCTTTAGTGCCGCACAAGCATTAGGTCGGTTAGGAAATAGTAGTCCCAAAGTGGTGAATGGCTTACTATCCTTGCTGGATGATAAAGAATTATATGTGCGCTCTAGTGCCGCAGAAGCATTGGTTCAGTTAGGAAATAGTACTCCAGAGGTGGTCAATAGCTTGCTATCCTTGCTGGATGATAAAGAATTAATTTTGCGCCGTAGTGCCATACAAGCATTAGGTCAGTTAGGAAATAGTACTCCAGAGGTGGTCAATAGCTTACGTCACCGCCTGAACGATTACGATTCGGGCGTGCGTGCTAGTGCCGCAGAAGCATTGGTTCAGTTAGGAAATAGTACTCCAGAGGTGGTCAATAGCTTACTTAACTGCCTGAACGATGAAAATTCGGGCGTGCGCTCTGGTGCCGCAGCAGTATTAGGTGGGTTAGCTAAAACCTCAGATACAATTCGACCTAAAGTTGTGCAATGGCTAGAACAAAATCCGAATCATGATGGAATTGGTAACGCGATCGATTGTTTATGGTTGATCGTGGTTGAATGAATGATAGTGAGGTTCGATCGAGAACTGGGTTAATTGATCGTCAATGTATTGGGCTAAAATTAGGTACAGTAATCAATTACCTGGTAGAAGATTAATGCTAAATATCTCACTGCCCGATCAAGTGATCGACTTTATCGAACAACAAGCGAGCATCGATGGTTTTAGTACACCAAGCGAATATGTTATTCATCTCATTTTGCAAGAGCAAGAACGAGTAGCTCAAAAAGAGCGCGTAGAATCATTACTGATTGAAGGACTAGAAAGTGGCGCAGCTATAGAAATAACCGATGATTGGTGGAGCCAAAAGCGCACCAACCTCCAACAGCTTCACTAGCCGATCGCATGACCAAAAAAATTGTGATTACGCTAAAGGCAGGTCAAGACCTAGACGATTGTTTTGCCTATATTTCTCAAGATAATCCTGAAATCGCCCTTCAGTTCTTTGATTCAACTCGGCTCACTATTGCTCAAATTGCCAGAATGCCAGGTATTGGTAGTATTTTCGCTACTAACAATAATCGATTACAGGGGCTAAGAAAGTGGTCAGTCAAAGATTTCAGGAAATATATGATTTTTTATATTGATCGTGATGAAGTTGTGGAAATCGTGAGAATTATTTACGCAACAAGAGATATTAGCAGTATTTTAGATCCGTAAATGCGATCGATTGTTTATGGTCGTTCGCATAGCGTAGGCAAAGCCTAATCGTGGTTGAGTGAGTGAGGGTGAGGTTCGATCTGAGTGGGTGAGTGAATCGAGCCTGAAACCGACCTAGTAAATAATGCTGGTTTATACTTAAGGTAATCATCCTGTTTAGATGCATTATGTCCCAACAACTTGAAGCCACCTTTGATGGCACCTCCCTGCAACTAGAAGAACCCCTAAACCTAGCCATCGGTACCAGAGTTCGGATTATCGTGGAAAGCATCATGCCGATCGAATCAATTCAACCAAAAACCTTTTTGCAAACTGCTCAATCCTTACAATTACAAGGTGAGCCAGATTGGTCAGAGAAAATCGACCAATATCTATACGGAGAAACAGCTTCTAATAATGATTGAAGTTTTTTTGGATACTTCATTTGCGATCGCTCTATCTTCTCAGACCGATCGAAATCATCTACAAGCTGTTGAACTTACTAGTAAACTTGAACTTCACAAAACTTGTCTAGTAACCACCCAAGCAATATTGCTAGAAATTGGCAATGCACTCTCGAAGCAAAGATACCGAACAGCCGCAATCCAACTCTTGGAATCTCTCGAAACCGATCGCAATGTTGAAATTATATTATTGACTAACGACTTATACCGTCAAGCTTTTAACCTATTCAAACAACGACAAGATAAAGAATGGGGATTAGTTGACTGTATATCTTTTATCGTCATGCAGGAACGAGGAATTACCGATGCGCTAACCGCAGATGCTCATTTTCAGCAAGCAGGGTTCCGAGCGTTGCTAAGAAACTAGCTCTTGTTGAAGAATTGATAAGTAGCCGGTACTAATTAAATGTAAGATAGAAACAGCCACATCGTACTTGTAAAACTATGCCAGCTCCTTTGAGAATCACTCTAACAGAAGCAGA
>JAGVCD010000227.1 GCA_020059425.1 Chamaesiphon sp.
GCGATCGATCGTAATTTATCTTGTGATGAACCATTAAATCTGGCTCAGGGACAAGGATATACGATTAGAGAATCAGCGGTGTTGATTGCTAAAGCTATTGGCTTCACAGGTGAATTAGTTTTTCGTAAAGACTATCCCGATGGTGCTGCCAAAAAAATTATGAATCCGCAAAAATTCCAACAGGTATTTGCTGATTATCAATTCTTTGATCACTATGATGCCATTTGTAAAACTGTTGATTATTATCGTGGTGCTTTGTTTGAGCCAGCCAATAACGCAGTTCCATTTGTGTCCACGACCTCACCAATAATGGGTCGTAACTAATCTCTATGAAATATTTTGCCATCCATGAGGGATAAAAGCCTCTTTATTTTGGGTGGCACGATATTGGGGCAAGATCAAAGAGATAATTATTCTTATCAGTATAGACATTAAAAAATATAGAAATATTTGTAAAATTTATATTGCCAGGATAGTTTATTCAGATAATCAGCGTAAAGCTTTACAGGACAAAGGTAGTAGAGCTGATCAACTATCCTGGCCAATACATATTTAGGGTTGCCTCAATACTTTGCATACTATCCATAGCGTACAAATCAGTTTTTGACAAGAATTGACCACCATATGTTTATGTCCTATGATTTCTAAGCCGGAGATGAGCTGGTATAGCTCTAGGCTAGATTAATTATTCTCTACACAAAAGATCTACCATATGGTTCGCGAGCTTGACCGCACTCAGCACAAACAGGATTTTCCCGCCTCTGCCCCTGCGGCCTATCCCGTTTTCTTCCGTACTTACAGCCGTTTTACTGGTACCGGGAGAGAAAGTTGGCAGCAAGTTTGTACCCGCACACTCCGGGGTTTAGTCAAATTGGGCAAGTTGGATGCTGATGAAGCTGATGTAATCGATCGAATGCAGCGTCAGGCTAAAGCAATGCCTTCGGGTCGATGGCTGTGGGTGGGCGGTAGTGAATGGTTAGAAAACCCCGCCAACTTTTCCGGGGCTTATAACTGCACCAGCACTAATGCGATCGATTGGCCAGCCTTTGGCCTCATGATGGATTTAGCGATGATGGGTTGTGGTACTGGCGCAGTTTTGGAACCACACCTGATTGGACAGTTGCCAGTAATTCGGAATCTTTTGAAAGTATCGATCGTCGGTGAAATTGGCAGCACAGCGGCTAGCGATCGGCGGCAAGAAACAGTAGTAGAAATTGACGGTAACCAAGCCACCATTCGAGTTGGTGACAGCCGTCAGGGTTGGGTGAAGTCTTACCAGTCGGTGTTAGAACTCAGCAGCGACGAACAATTCACCGGCGAAGTCAGTATTGCCGTTGACCTATCTGACGTGCGACCAGCGGGTGAACAACTTAAGGGTTTTGGCGGTGTTGCTAACCCAGTGAAACTGCCAGAACTGTATCAACGTTGTGCCAATATTCTCAACAAGGCGCATGGTCGTCAGTTAAACTCGGTGGAATGTTGTTTACTAATTGATGCCGCCGCCGTAACCATCGTCGCCGGAAATATTCGCCGCTGCCTACCAGAAAATGCATTGGTACACACCAACAAGGGATTGGTTCCGATCAAAGATATCCAAATTGGCGATTTGGTGCAAACTCCTTTAGGCTTTCGTCAGGTTGTCGATAAGTTCAACCAGGGGATGCAAGAAGTATTTGATATAGATACCAATGCAACTGTGCCCCGTGCAACCCTAAATCATCGTTATGCCGTTTTGACTGGTGCAAAAGGTGATATCGAATGGAAAAAAGTCAGTGAGTTAGCAGCAGACGATCGCTTATTGCATAGCACCCAAGTTTTATCTGGCACTGTCACACATTTACCTAGAGACTTTACGGCAAATCGTCCCGCGCACAGTCGCACAGCGAAAGATTTACTGATCCCAGAATTAAACGCTGATGTAGCGTGGCTCATCGGTTTCACCCACGGTGACGGCTATGTAGCACTAGGGCGGAACATGCACGATAAGCCCTATGGTCGGGTAGAGTGGGCGATGAATGCTACAGATACTGAGCTAACAAAAGCGCTGCAAAAAAAACTTGATCGAACATTGGCTCTATTTAGTTTGAGTGCTAGTCATGGCAATATCAAAGGCGAAAACACAGCTAAATCAGTGTGTTCTTCGATTCGCTTTGCAGAATACTGCCACCAACATATCAAGCAGCCTAAAAAATCATTAATGGTTCCCCAATTCATTTTGCAGGGTTCGATCGATATTCGGGCTAGTTACTTAGCAGGATTGATGGACAGCGACGGAGCAGTCAATAACCGTCCGCCTCATTTGGTTACTACGGTCTATAGAGACTTCGTAGCACAGGTAAGCTCGGTACTCTCCAGCTTGGGTATTGCGGGACGAGTTAATGTAGTCATGCCTCAGATTGAAAATTGGCAACCAAAATACAATCTGACAATTCCGGCCATGAAATCTCAATACAATGCCCTGATTGCGACGCATTCAGTTAAAGGTGAGTTGCGACAAGGACTAAAAATGTATGGTTTCACCCTGCCCGGTAAAATTATGCGGGAAGCCTATACCTACAGTGAAATGAGAGGAATGGGTTTTCAAGGAACTCCAGCGGTTGATGCCAATTATGAACGATATATAGCGGAGTCTGATACCAATCTAGACATTCCGGTAACAGTAAAAGGTTTGGGTCGTTGCGATTATGTCCAAACCTACGACATTGAAGTCGAAGAAGCTCACTGTTTCTATTGTGATGGGTATTTGACACATAATAGTGCTGGGATGCGTCAATTTGACTCTGGCGACCAGTTAGGGGCTACGGCCAAAGATAATTTGTGGCAGCAGGATGAGCATGGTAACTGGCGCATTGACCCAGAACGCGATGCTTTACGAATGGCTAACCACACCAGAGTATTTCATCGGAAGCCAACGCTAGAAGAATGCGTGGAGGCTGTGCGCAAGCAGTACTATTCTGGTGAAGGGGCGATTCAATGGGCAGGGGAAGCAGTGGCCAGGTCTAATGCCGATTTGCTTTCTACTCCAGAACTCAAAACTAAATTTTTGCAGGCTTATGGAGAAGGAAAAGCTAAATCTTGGCTGCAAGAAAATCATCCGAATTTAGATGAAAAAGAATCGCTACATCGCTTGTCCAGACTGGGTTTGAACCCTTGTGGTGAAATTTTGGGTGCAGATTTCCACTGCAATCTTTCAGAGGTTCATTTAAATCAATTAGATCCTCACAACCTAGAAGAA
>JAGVCD010000231.1 GCA_020059425.1 Chamaesiphon sp.
ACCAATCAACAGCATAACGAGAGAGAACGGGCTGATTTTATACAGATTCTAATGAGGTTTCGTGAGCCGCATGAATGAGCATTGTCTGGACGATCGATTCATCGGCAACGGTTAAAGCTCTTGCTGTATAGTCCATATTTACTAGCTCTGAAGAATTTGAAGTTGTAGTCGATCTTTAACTCAATGATATTTTGCGGTATTTTTTCCAGCCAATGGATCTATTAAAGCTTCTGGATAAATGATTTGAAGCATTTAAAAAGCTTTATAGTAATGCATATTTTGTTCTCTGTATATCTTGTTACATGTCTAGAAAAAATTGTAGATTAGAATTTTGAAAATTATCAAGTATAACTAGAGGTTAAGTATTTGTATTTCTGCTTAGCAGTTTGTAAAATTGCTCTAAGTATGCTAAAGGTTTCGCAAGATTAGAACTTGGCGCAAATCATTTTATTCATTGTGAAGTTTTTTTCATGATGATAAATATAGTGAAATTTTGCAACACAAAGATTTAAAAATAGAGGTATTAAATTGGTTAGTCTACACGATAAATACGAGCTTCAAAATATTCAGCAAGAGGCTTCGGAGGTTGATGTATTTACACCTAAAAGGTATCAACAGTTTTTTAAATTTTTTCCGAAATCAGCCCAAACAGTTCTTGATGTAGGTTGTGCTAATGGTCGAGGAGGAGAATGTCTGGCAAAGCTAGATCCATCTCTTGCATTGTACGGATTTGACTGCGTACAACAGCGATTGGATGCACTGCCAGATTGTTACTCGAAAGGGATTTATGGTCTTTCTAATAGCATCCCTGTTGAAGATAAATTTTTCGATGTTATTGTCGCTGGTGAATTCATCCAAAGTCTATATCCTGGTGATGTAGATGCAACATTAGCTGAATTCCAACGTATCCTGAAAGTTGGTGGAAGACTGTTGATAACAACACCTAACCCTCACTGTATTCGGAATAAGATTGATGGCATATCTCTTTATAGTCATGATGCGCAACTTAGTAAACATTTTCCAGATATATTGCGTTTGCGGTTGTTAATGCATGGCTTCTCACGAGTTAAGATTTACGGGTCGGGTAAGATGTCTCAGTATTTTGGTTGGTATTTCCCATTAACAGCGGTATATGGTAGCTATCTTATTTTTGCCGATAAGTAGCTAACCAGAATCATTGCCTGCTGGTGGACGACTCTATTCGATTCAGAATATAAACCACACCTGTTCACTAGGCTGATATATAGCTATCACAATTCACAAATTCCTTTTTAACAAAAGGCGAAGTCATTGCCGCCAACAAACCACCGTAGTCTAATTCAAAATTTACTGCGTCACCGACCTGCAAATTATAGTTGTGACTATCCAGAATAATATGGTCGCTACTAGCACCCAAGATTTTCAAGTTAGCCGGAGGTTTTAATCCGGATATCAAGACATCCTGCCGCCCTAAGGCGATAATCGATCGCTGGCGAATTCCTCGGTCAGGGAAACTAGTAACATTACCAAAGGCATCTTGACCGCTTTCTCCCCAAGGGACAGACGGCTTGTATTTAGACTCAATTACTTCTGCTACCAGTTTAAATGCCTGGGTATGTAAACCATGAATTGCCGTGCGATGCACAGATTCACGACCTAAAAATATCGATTCACCCAAACGCAGGTTGTTTACTCTGCCGACATCGATCGCCGATTGAGACCATTCGTAATTGGCCGAGTTTCCGCCGGAAACTATTTCCAAACTCATCCGAAATTCTTTCTCTAAATCATCGACCAGTGCCGATAGATGAAGCATGTTGATCTGATCGGGCTTCACACCACCATAACAAGCCAAATTGCAGCCAATCCCTACAATTTTGATATTAGGCAGAGCCAAAGCCGCTTTGATGAATTGACTTAGCTCCCCAGGCAGAACGCCCTCTCGCAAATCACCCATCTCCACCATCACAATTACATGATGAATTTTATTATGTGTTTGAGCATAATAGGAAAGCTCGCGTAGCGTAGCGATCTCCGTGTTTAAGCTAATATCTACGCTTTGCACAATAGCCTCCGCCTGACGGAGAGATGTGCGCAATAGGACAAACTGCGCTGCCAACCCGGCATTTTTCATTCTTTGGATATTTTCAAGACGCGAATCAGCAATAAACTTCACTCCGCCTTGAATCAGGGCTTCTACAATGGCTGGTTCCCCCAGTACCACTTTAGAAACCCCCATCAAAGAAATACCCTGTCGCCCATAGAGTGCGGATAGCATCCGTGCATTATCTCGAATTTGGGATAACGAAATCTCTATTCTAGGCATGAAAAATGCTCTATTGGCGAGGGCAGATGCCTGGTAAATAGAAAGGCTTGGCCAACGCATGGATTTTTCAGACTGGTGAGTCTACCTCTTGTATAATTATGCCGCTCGACTTAATACTGGAGCTTTTGCTATATTAGGTCGCTGGATTTTGGGACGTAATTCTGGAAAACGATCGCACAAGGCTTGTACCAATTTTTGGCAACCATGACTCAATACATCGGTTGTCGGTAATTGCAACTGTTCCTCGTAACGAGCAATAATATCCAGAACTTCAGTCTCTGCTAGATCTTCATGGCTGAGGGCGATGGCGATGACTGGCGATTGGGCAATGGCTTCGATCGATTTAATTTCGTTCTGCACCGTGGGCATGGGCAACTGCGGAAAATCGCACCGAAACTGCCGAGCGGGCGGATGTTGCAGGATGATCCCATCAGGCATACTGCCTTTCAAGATACCCACAGAACCCAGAAAGGCCGGATGACTCACAGCGCTCTGGCCTTCTACCAAAATAATATCTGGTCTTTCTTGCTCAAATGCTTGCACTACCGAATTCTCTATTTCGCCGATTACAAATTGTGAAACCAGGGCATCGATCGATACGCCGTATCTTGCGCCCTGCATCAAACTTGTTTGACCAGTTGCTACTAATATTGATTTAATACCAAGTTTGTTCAGGGCTTTGTTAAGTTCTACTGCTGTGGTCATTTTACCGCAAGCACAATCAGTACCCAGTACTGCCACTACCGGGATATCAACAGTGTTGATCAAACCAGTAAAAACATGCAAATCTTTCAATTGTGGCGGCTTGCGAATATCTTTAATTTTCACTCCATACAGAGCCGCCATTTGAGCAAATTCTGGATCTTCTGAGAAAAACTGATGCAGACCATTAATGATATCCATGCCCTTAGCCATCGCGGCCAAAATCAATAGCCTTTCTGCTGCTGATATGTTTACAGCTAAAGGAGCCTTGCCATAAATGTAACAGTCGGGAGTTGTTAGAAGTGTCTGCAAAGCTGCATCTAGATCCGCAAAAATGGGAATCCCACTTTTCTTTTCTCCCAAGGCTTCCCCGGTATCTTGACCAGCCAAGGATTTATCGATCACACCCACAATGGTGTAGATTTCAGAGTGCCGAATCAAGGCCGCAGCGGTTTTTCCGTCCACTAAGCCAAATTGATTGTCACAGTAAACTAAGGCTGTTTCTTTTACGATCGCCATCAAATGATTTCCCTCAATTTGTTCTCAAACACGCTTAAAACTCAGGAGGTTGTCAAACCTCTCTAGGATTTCAGCTCTCGTCACATATCAAAAAAATCGGCACAAACTTCGTCTTTAATTTGTATTTTATTCATCTGCCTTACAAGAATCTGAGGAAACTTACATACAGTGAAATTACATAATTTAATTTATTCCTAGAAGCATAAGTCACACATCACTTAGCGGAAACCTCAGACCTTAATTGAGTTTCGCCTTAAACTTATCCTTGCCACAATCGTAACACACTATTTGATATTAGGTTTTTATCAAGATGCTACTTAAAGCTCTGATCTGAATCAGCGTATTGGTTACCACTTGTTTTAAAGCGATGGTTGTATCGACAAATTATTCTACAGATAATCTGGGGTGAGAAAGTTGTTTTCAACTATTAAGTTGTATGAGCATTTGTCATCAAATTGACTGGTTTTAGCATGTAAAGATACAAGTGACTGTCCTAATTTCTGAGATAATGATAGATATCAAACCCTGGTGAACCTGCTCAATAGTCTGGAGTTTATATAAAAATATATTGTTATGTCACTTCGTGTCTTTATCAGAAAGCCAGTTATCAAAGATTGGCAAGAGTTGGTCTTATTACATCAAAAAAGCAAAGGATTTCATTTCCCTTGGGTTTTTCCATCACTCACCGAAAAAGAGTGTAAAAACTATATTCGTCGTTGTCAGAAAGAAGAGTTTGAGGGACTTTTGATTTGTCATGTAGACAATAGGAAAATTGTGGGGGTTGCTAATTTCAGTCAAATTATTCATGGTTTCTTTCACAACGCTTTTCTGGGATATTATGTTTCGGTGGACTATGCCGGTCAAGGATTAATGATTGAAGGCATTTCTTTAGCGATCGATCATGCTTTTCATAATCTTGCTCTTCATCGGATTGAGGCTAATATCCAGCCCGAAAATATTCCTTCGATTAAGTTGGTACAACGATTAGGCTTTACCAAGGAAGGGTTTTCGCGTAGGTACCTTAAAATTAACGGTGAATGGTGCGATCATGAGCGCTGGGCGTTAACCGTAGAGGACTGGCTATAAATAAACATTACAGTCTATGAATATCTGTCTTAACGGTTAGCCAAAGATGTTAAATCTGGCATAGCCACATCATATTTTTCCAATTTTAAAGCCATGAACGTCAAAGCCGCGATCGCCTGGGCCGCTGGTCAGCCCCTCAGTATTGAAACCATTCAACTAGAAGGACCCCAGGCTGGGGAAGTACTAGTCGAAATCAAAGCCACGGGGGTTTGCCATACCGATGCCTACACCCTCTCCGGTGATGACCCCGAAGGACTTTTTCCGGCAATTCTAGGACACGAAGGTGCTGGAGTCGTCGTAGAAGTAGGCGCTGATGTAAAATCCTTGAAACCAGGTGATCACGTTATTCCGTTGTATGTGCCGGAATGTCGGAATTGTAGCTATTGCCTCAGCGGCAAAACGAATCTCTGTCAATCGATTCGGATTACTCAAGGCCAGGGTTTAATGCCCAATGGCAGCAGTCGCTTTTCGATCGATGGCAAAATGTTGCATCATTATATGGGTACTTCCACCTTTGCTAACTACACCGTAGTACCAGAAATCTCTTTGGCCAAGATTCGATCGGATGCTCCTTTTGAGAAAGTTTGCTACATTGGGTGCGGTGTCACTACGGGAATTGGGGCGGTGATTAACACAGCTAAAGTAGAAGCCGGAGCAAATGTGGTGGTCTTTGGGTTGGGTGGCATTGGCTTGAATGTTATTCAAGGAGCCAGAATGGTGGGAGCCAACAAAATTATTGGCGTGGATATCAATCCGCTGAAACAGCCCCTAGCCAAGAAGTTGGGCATGACGCACTTTGTGAATCCCCGGGAAATCGAGGGTGATCTGGTAGCCCACCTAGTGGAACTCACTGGCGGCGGTGCTGATTATAGTTTTGAGTGTATTGGCAATGTGAATTTAATGCGGCAGGCGCTGGAATGTTGCCATAAGGGCTGGGGAGTGAGTGTGATTGTGGGCGTGGCGGGAGCGGGGCAAGAAATTAAGACTCGACCATTTCAGCTAGTGACTGGGCGGGTGTGGAAGGGCACGGCTTTTGGAGGCGCTAAGGGACGAACACAGGTGCCACAGATTGTGGATTGGTATATGGATGGCAAAATTAATATCGATGATTTGATTACGGAGGTGATGCCGATCGAACGGATTAATGATGCTTTGGATATTATGCATAAAGGCGAAGGTATCCGGACAGTGCTCACTTTTTAGACAAATTATGAATAACATCACTCTGAAATCGCAAGCAGCTTGCTTTGGTGGTACGGTGGGCTTTTATGAACACAATTCGTTGGTTTGCAAAAGCACCATGCAATTAGCCGTTTATGTGCCGCCCCAGGTACAGTCGGGCTCAGTGCCAGTGCTGTATTTCCTATCAGGATTGACCTGTACGCCAGAAAACTTTATTACCAAAGCCGGGGCGCAGCAGTTTGCGGCTCAATACGGCTTAATGTTGGTGGTACCAGATACGAGTCCGAGAAATACTGGTACTCGCAATGAAGATCTGGATTGGGATTTAGGTACGGGGGCGGGGTTTTATGTGGATGCTACGGAGCCACCTTGGGCAAATAACTATCAAATGTATAGCTATGTCACTGAAGAATTACCAGATTTGATTGCTACTAATTTTCCGGCTAATATGGAACGCCAGGGGATTTTCGGTCATTCGATGGGCGGTCATGGGGCGTTGGTTTGTGGTTTGCTCAATCCGGAGCGGTATCGATCGATCTCGGCTTTTGCGCCGATTGTAGCGCCGATGAGTTGTGCTTGGGGTCAAAAGGCTTTGCAGAGTTATTTGGGTGAGAATCGATCGAATTGGGCGGCTTATGATGCTAGTAAGTTGGTGAAAAATCAACAATTACCGTTTCCAATTTTGATTGATCAGGGATCGGCGGATGGTTTTTTGGTGGATCAACTGCAACCGGAGATTTTTGTGACGGCTTGTAAGGAAGCTGGGCAGCGGTTAGATTTTCGGATGCAGGAAGGTTATGATCATAGTTATTATTTTATCTCAACTTTCATGGATGATCATTTGAAATATCATGCGGAAAATCTCAATGGCAATTAATTCGGTGACAAGCTTTAGAAGTTATTTAGTCGAATTGGTAACTACTCAGGCTGAGTTACGGAAGACTGGAAATCACCAAAGAACAAAGCTATAAAAGCCTCCAAAATATTGCAACTTTGTTTGGCGTTGTTGCATAAATGAGGGGTTGCGGTCGTCGCTCTCTGGCTGAAACAACTATGTTTAGACTCAAAGCCATCTTTGGGGGTAAGCTTCGCTCTTGCAAATTTGACAATCAAGCGGTTGAACTATTTGTCTAATGTGCTGCGCTTAATCGC
>JAGVCD010000367.1 GCA_020059425.1 Chamaesiphon sp.
AAAAGTAATAGCCGGGCGCTTCATGGCTCAAACAAACGAACCTTTGGTTGTCTTTCTAATTGGAATGCGGATTAATAACTACTTGGCAATTTCGAAATGGTTACCTACAGCCATGGCGATGGGTCCGATGCTGAGTTCGCTAAATAAACATCCAGAGAAAGGATTTTTAGGCGCGGAAAGGTTTTTGTATCCCCGGGGGTTAGGTTTGATTCAGTATTGGCGATCGCAAGCAGATTTACTAAAATTTGCTCGGCAGCCCAGTGATGCGCATTTGCCAGCTTGGCAACGTTTTAATCAGGCGATCGGATCAGATGGTAGTGTGGGAATTTGGCATGAAACCTACCAAGTCAACCCCGAACAGACCAAATCGGTCTATGTAAATATGCCTGTATTTGGCATGGCAGCAGCCACTAATCATGTTCCAATGGAAGGTAGTCACTAAATTAATAGACTAAGCTTGAATCAAAATATGAGCTGCTACCGTCCGACGATTTACATCAACTAAGGCTTACCCAGATAGTCTTTTTTACCAATTTCTACACCGCAATGCCGGAGAATGGCATAAGCCGTAGTAACGTGAAAATAAACATTGGGCAACACGAAGTAGAGCAGATAAGGCAATCCCTCAAAGTTCATGGTTTCCTTCCCTACTGGCAAGGTGATCGATCGAGCTTCTGAGCCGTCAATCTGAGCAGGAGTAAATTCGCCCAAGTAAGCGGCCACTGTTTTCAACCGAGTGATCAGTTCGGCAAAAGTGGTTTCGTTGTCTTCAATCGCTGGGGCATCCAGTCCAGCTAACCGCGCGACCCCTTTTCTGCCAATATCCGAAGCAATTTGCACTTGCTTGGTCAAAGGCAACATATCAGGAGACAGGCGACTATTGAGCAATACCGTCGGATCGATTTTTTTAGCTTCAGCATAAGCTGCCCCTTTTTCCAGAATCGAGGCCAGATTATTTAAAGAGCGAATCAGCGATGGCACTGAAGCTTGATACATGGAAATTGTCATAGATGTTTCCGGAAATAACAGTGTCAGGGACATTATCCTCTGTTTCATCTATGCTTGACCGATTCTGCTGAGCGGCTAGGTATCAGGATTATTCAGCGATCGATGATAATTTACCGACCTTAGTTGCTCGACTGGGAATATCAATACTAGCGGCAAAATAACCTGAACCAATCTGATAGAATACGATACGCTTATCTTTGCTTTGAGCATGAATATTGATCACTCGATCGATCCCCGTCACTAATTCTTTATAATTGCCACCGTTCACATCAGCAATCGCGATCGCTTTTTGATCATCCCGGTTTAACTTTTTATCACTATTAGTATCAGCCTTGACCACTTGATATAAAACAGCTTTAACATTTTTGACAATAGTTTTTTGATTACTGCCAGTTCCTTCCGTTCCAGCCTCACCCAGCTGTTCTGCGGCCAAAATAGTCGATCGATTATCTGGAAATAGTTTGCGCGATGATAGATCCTGACGATTCACAAAAACATAGTTATTGACCAATGAATCATCGCCTTTTTTAGATGAATAGTCTCCATATTCACCACTAGAAAAGCTCATAATGCGACCCTTGCCGGAATAATCGGTATAAACTGGTGCAACAAGATAATCTGTCCCTTTCGTTAAGAAGAATTCACCCATCACATATTTTGTCTTCTCGGTTGTATCATCTTTAGTGCCAGGATTGGGAGTGGTCAAGCTGGGTATACTTGGTTTACGGATATCACAGCCAGCCACTAACATTAAGCTCAGCACCAACAGACCCAGGCTACATTTTTTTCCGTTCATCTTTCCTCACTTGTTTGGTGTTGTTGAAAATTTTCACTACAGTCGTCAGCTATCAATTTCAGGATTTGCGATCGATCAACTTTTTCTTGGTTATTTCTCGGTAATTCTGGCACTGCCAGCCAGGTCTTGGGTTGCTTAAAGCTACTCAACTGACCTTGGATTGATTGTTGAATTTTACTACTATCGACATCTCCCACATAGACTGCCACCACCCGCTCACCCCATTCTTGATCGGGAACACCCAGCACATAAACATCGGTTACCAAGCCAGTCGATCGAATGATCGCTTCCACTTCTGCCGGAAAAACTTTCTCGCCGCCAGTAATAATTTTGTGGCCATCTCGTCCCAAAATATGCAAATATCCCTGCTGATCAATCATCCCCAGATCGTCTGTCTGCCAATAACCGGCGGTGTTTAGCTGCGGATAATAACCCAACATTACGGCTAGCGATCGCACCACAGTACATCCATCAGCTGAAATTTGCAACTGAGCATGGGGCAAAACCTGACCACTGGCATTCACGCCTGCTAAAAAATTCTGGGGCTGGAGCGCCGCCACCATGGCGGCAGTTTCGGTCATGCCGTAGCTCAGCGATAGGGGGATGCGTGCTTGTCTAGCTACATCTAGTAAATCTGGCCCCACTGACGCGCCCCCCACTAACACCGCTCGGAATTGACGCAACCACTCAGCCTGGTTTGGTAGCAATCGCTGGAGCTGGGTGGGCACTAGCGAAATAAAACAATGGGGCGGCGGCGACTGATT
>JAGVCD010000154.1 GCA_020059425.1 Chamaesiphon sp.
AGAAAAAACGACAACTAATCAGTTAATTGCTGTGTGGCGGCAGGATGATTCATCGCCGATCTTGCAGCAATTTTTGGATATTACTAAAGCTGTCAGCCAAAAGAAACTAACTTTTACGGTAGACCGACCTTTAGACGTTTAAGAGATCAAAAAATAGCCCGAGCTTTTCCTGAATTACGGTGTACATTTGGCGATCAATAGACGATTTGACCTTATCCCAATAATGTAGTATTTCTGTATGACGGGTAAGTTCTACTACAGTGAAAAGCATTTTATTTTTAATCAAGCCCAAATACTTATTATTCATATACGGGTCATTTATTATGAAATTTGAGAACATTGTCGAATCTAATGATTTTAGTAATGCTTTACAGGGTGCCAAAGCTGCTTTGGAGCAGCTTGGCTATCGATTGGAATCTGATCAGTCAGGAACTTGGGTTTATCAGCGCGGCAACTTCTGGGGAGCATTGTTGGCAACTTCTCCCAAGGGCTGGCGATCGACCGTTGTACTGGAGAAAGTACCTTCAGGCTTGGGTCTGAAGCTGATTGTGGATATGAGTGGCAAGATCGAAATGCCTGCGGCTGTTAGGTATTGGGAAAAAGAAGTTTCCCATATCAGTGCATCAGCTTTAGGAGAGCAGCCAGAAGTAAAAAATGTTAAGTTTAAGCGTCCTCCAATCCTAATACCAATGATGGTATCAATGGGCGTAGCTGGAATCTGTATTGTTCTGGGGAGCTATTTGGCAGTGGCGTTGCAACAACCGTTTATCCTTTATGCTTTTTCGGGTATCGGACTTTTCCTATTAAAGCGAATTATGATTAGTATGGTGATGAAATAGTGATATTTAGTTACTATTTCAGTTTTAATTTTCTGGGGATCTGCTGAAAATTGTTCTTATTTGATTTTTTTAAGAGACTTAAAAATTCAGCCGATCATCTTCGGTCTAAGCGAAGCTGTTGAACCAGTTTAGGATGTAGGTCATGACTGGCTTTACAGGCGATAAAATATGCCCAAGGCCGCGTGACCTACAAGTTCAAGTCACCAATTAAATCTACCGGCACAGAGTACTATCAGTTTAGCTAGAGGACTGGATCTTGTCGTATTCTACCTGGCCATAATCGAGCTTGATCAATCGATCGGCTACCGCAAAGTATCGATCGTCATGACTAATGGCAAATATTAACTTGCCCCGCTCTTTCAATTGGGGCAGCAATTGCTGATAAAAGATATCTCGAAACAGTGGATCTTGATCAGCCGCCCATTCATCGAATAAATAGATCGGGCGGTCTTCCAAGTAAGCGGTTAGTAAAGCTAGTCGTTTGCGCTGCCCCTGGGAAAGATTGGTGGTCGAGAGCACACCATCTTTGACCTGGACTTTGTGCTCAATTTGCAGCAGCTGCAAATAACGCTGAGCTTCAGTATCCAGTTTGGTTGTATCTTGGCCTAAACCCAAAAGTTTTTCAAATAAAAAGAAATCGGCAAATACCACCGCAAAATGCTGGCGATACCACTCCCGGTTTTCATCGGTGATTGATTGACCATTGAGCTTGATCTCACCTAGTTCGGGAATATACAAACCAGCCAAAAGCTTAGCTAAAGTGGATTTGCCACTACCATTGCCCCCCACAATAAACACCAGCTGACCACTAGTGAATTTTAAATCGACAGACCCTAAGTGAAAACTTTGCTCGTCACCACGATAAGTGTGATTGATATTATCAAGTTCTAATGTTGTCACTTGGGGTAACGTCGCAGCTGGGGTTTGGCTGATTTCAGCAGATTGCGCTAGAGCCAGACCCATATTTTCAAGTTTGTGGATGGCTACATTGGCGCGGAGTAATGATGGTAGACGCTGCAAAATATTCTGAAACGGAGTCATCAAATATGTCAGGGTCAAAACGTAGCCACTCAGAGTTGCAATATTTAGCTGTAATAGCTGGGGCATCCCAAAAATTAGAATGCCCATGACTAAGGAGAAGATCAATTGACCAATACTAGCCGCAACCGCAAAAATTCGCAGACCTTTGACATTCCGATCGCGCGATATCCCGGCACTATCACTTAGTTCAATATCGACAAAATCTTGGCGGCGCTGCCAATGCAGTTTTAGTTCTTTAATGCCATCGGTGATCGATCGAAAGATTTGTAATAGTCGATCGTTTTCTTCTCTGGCTCCATAAAATAGTTTGTTGGCGTGGATAATCATCATTTGAATAATGGCGATACTGACCGCAATCAAAACAATTGTGACGATAAATACTGGGCCTGACAAAAAAGCCAGATATGTTAAGCAGCTGGCAATAATGGCAATATCAATACAAAAAAACGGAATAATCGAAACAGTGTTGGAAAGCACCGCCACATCTTCCGTTAAGGTAGCCAGCAATTTGCTAGCGCCCAGTTCTTCTAGTTGCTGAAAAGGAGCGGCTAAAATCCGCCGACTAAGATCGAGTCGCAGGTTATAAATAGAATTTTGGGCTAAATCAATCAGCACAAATTGGGAAACAATGCCGGTGAACAGTGCAGTCCCCGCGATGCCTAAAAATGGCCAGAGCCAGCTCGCCGGATTACCACTATTCACAGCTGTGTTGATAATGGCAATTAGTGCCGCGCTACCTATTCCACTAATTAGGCCAGTAATAATGGCGATCGTCATACTTTGCCAAGAGGCTCGGAGCAAAAACCAGATAATTTGCATCTTTCACTTGGTAAATAAACTGGAACTAGCTGATGATTAAACCACTAAGCGTCGTCTGAGAGATTCAGCCCGTAGCTTAGCAGTTTCATTTTTAGGTTCAATCTGCAGTGCTTGATCGTAAACTTCCAACGCCTGTGACGTGAGTTTCTTTTGTTCGTAAGCATGACCCAAATTATTCATGGCCGTTACATAGTTAGGATCTTGCTTGATGGCTTCTTTGTAGTTGCGAATCGCTACATCATACTGCTCTTGACATTCATAGGCATAGCCCAAAGCATTATGTACTGGCGCAAAGTCATCAGAATTAGTCGTCTTAGACTTCAGGGCTTTATTTAACAAAATCACTGCTTGTACAAACAATTTCTTATCTAAATAAATACTAGCTAGAGCATAATAATCTTCGGCTGTGCAGTCCGCCGATTTTACTTTTTTCTCTAGCTTGCCTAAATCATTTTCGATCGATCTATTTCTCAATACCTGCCTGGTTACGACCACTCCAGCCACTGCTAGCAGTGCGACGAAAGCCACCAAGTAAATGAGGGGCAAGCTGCTGACCATATCTTGAAGATTAGGGAAATCCATACACTGAAATATTAAATTTATTTGGCTAACAGTTAATACTTTAGCAACTCACAGTCCCCAGTAACGAATTCTGGCTTGCAGCCATCCTTCCTTTTCCCATTTTTGAATAGTTTCATCCACAAACCGCCACAACGGATCGTACTTTCGGCCCCGGGGCATGGCAATGGCGATCGACTCACTAATGTTCAGATTGCTACTGGTGCCCTTCAGGGTGCCAGACAACAATCGATATTGGGGATATTCTTGTGCCCAACCCACTAGTAGGCTTTTATCGGCGGCAAAAGCCTCCACCTGGTTTCGATCGAGCAAATATTTGGCCGCCTGGTAACTGGCTACTGGTACTAACTTCGCTTGGGGAAGACGATTAGCAAGGACAAGAGCAGTACTAGAACCTTGCAGTACGGCAACTTTTTTTTGCACCAAATCAGTGGGTTGGCGAATATTAGGGATGTTGGTGATCATCCCGGTGGTTTCTCGATAATAGGGACGGCTAAAATCTACGACCCGTGACCTGGATGTATTAATACTTAATCTGGCAATGGTTAAATCTACTTTGCCATCGAGTAGTACCCGCAACCGCTCTTGATTTTTAACTGGTTGAAAATCTATTTTGTCGGGCTTGCCTAGAATTTCTTGGCTTAAGCGCCGGGCAATATCTATTTCTAAGCCCCGTAATTGACCATTGCTGCCTTTAAAGCCTAAAGGACGGGTGTTGTCTTTAACCGCAACAATTAACCGTCCTCTTTCTCGAATACCTTGTAAGCTTTCGGCTGCTACGCGGTTAGGCAATAGCAGAAAGGATAGAATCAGCAGCGCTATGGACTTAGGCATTTTCTATCCTCACATTTTTGTTACTGGGTGTTATTTAGCAGCAATCGCCAGTTTCACAATCTGCTCAAAGCTATTAGCATCTTGGATTGCTAACTGCGCTAGCATCTTCCGATTAAGCTGAATGTTGGCTTTCTTTAGACCACCAATCAATTGGCTGTAGCTGATGCCGTGTTGTCTGGAAGCTGCATTGACCCGGGCAATCCATAGTCTGCGAAAATCGCGTTTCTTTTTCTTGCGATCGCGATAGGCGTTGCGCAGCGCCTTCATTACCTGTTGGTTTGCTACCCGGAACAATCTGGAGTGAGAACCCCGGAAGCCTTTGGCTAACTTTAAGATCTTATTACGATGTTTGCGGGCTACATTACCGCGCTTAACTCTGGTCATGGTTTAGGTACTATTTTTAGTCTATGGTGATTTTGAATGGCTCTACGGCTTTATAAAACAGCTCTCGCTGTCGGCATTCCTCAAGCTACCAGGCGGACTGGGATGATCGTGCTTTACAAGTAAGGCAGCATTCCCCGCACGCGGGCGGTGTCGGTTTCGTCAACTACGGCCATTTTGCCAAGGTTGCGGCGCTGGGTGGCGCTTTTGTGTTCGAGCAGGTGGCTCTTAAAGGCTTTGCGGCGCATGATTTTGCCGGTGCCGGTGGCACGGAAGCGCTTGGCTGCGGCGCGCCGGGTTTTGAGTTTGGGCATGAATATATCTGGTTTAAGACACAGCTCTTTAT
>JAGVCD010000123.1 GCA_020059425.1 Chamaesiphon sp.
ACTAGTAAACCGCCGGTCTCCAACCTAATCACCGTCATTCGTAAGGGGGTGACAACATACAAAACTCCCTGAATTTGCTCAAAACTCCATGCCCAGTCTGCAATTATTTCAGTACGGAGGGTGCGCCGTTGACTGTATGGGTAAAGGGGCAAGGATAACCACCAACGCCATGTCCAATCTTCCTGAAGACTTAATGGCGGCGGAACGAGAGCTGTTGACACTGAAATGTTTTCCTGCGGATAGCAATGTGGATATTTGTGGATATTTTACTCTGAGCCGTCAGTGTTGTAACCATAAATATGTCTTGGACTTACGTCCTAAAACATCCTGGTTTTAATGTTGAGCGGTACCTCTCAGCTCATCAGTACTAAGTAAGTAAATTTTTCAATTTCTTTTCACTATTGAGTTCTTTTTGAACTCTGAACTGGGCATCTTGAGCGTAAGGTCTTATTTTTGATAGCCATCCATCAACCTGAGCTGACATTCTAATCCCAGAGAAGGGGTAGTCATACATTATGCAAGTACGAGCTGGTGAACTAATTAGTTCGCTTCATCACATCCAAGCTGAAGGTTTTAGTTGTATTGTCGAGTTCGAAAGCAATGCCAGCATTGCGGTCTCACCAGGACAAGTATCATCCAACATCTTTAAATGTTCCCTGGTATTCCAGTCCGGAGCCTTGACTTATGCTGGCCGTAAGGTGCCAACCCCTCTAGAATTCGCCCATTGGGTAAGCCATAAAATGCAGCTTGCCCACATGGAATCTACCCTCCAGATGGTAACTAGCCGGGTTAAAAACCCAAATTCGGTACGAGAGTTAATTGAATTTATTGCTCGCTTTGGGTTGATTAAATGGCCAGATTTAGAAACCCTGATGCATAGAGAGGCCGCTGTCTTGCTAGAACAGGCCCAACTCTGCTCTGGAGTGCTGCAAAAGAAAATGAGCAGTAGCTTTGATTTGTCTTATGGTGAAGATCACCACGGCTTAAATTTAGCCCTAATTCAACAAATTTTAGAAAAAAGAAAGCAGTTGTGGCAATCACTAGCTCCAGAAATTGTTTTGGATACGGTACTTTGTCCGCAGCCCGATCATGCCAGCTTCTTGCCTCCCCAAATTTTGCCGCATTTCAGTCGGTGGATTACGGGACAGTTTAAGCTCTCCGAAATTGCTTGGGGGTGTGGAGAAGACCCGCTGAATTTGGCACAAACCTACTTAAAGTGGTCACGGCAAGACTGGTTAAGCTTGAAAAATACTAATAATAGTACGCGATCGACTACTCTTCCACCTATCCCAGCAGCAACTACTCGTCCCATTATTTTGAGTGTGGACGATAGCAAAATTGTCCAGACCATGATTACCCGGGCGATCAGCGATGTGTATGATGTGTGGTTGGCTAATAACGCCATTGATGCTTTGAACATTTTACAGCAGCAAAATGTGGCTTTATTGCTACTGGATGTAACTATGCCAGATATTGATGGTTTGGAGCTATGTCGCACTATTCGAGCGATGTCCCAGTTTAAGGAACTCCCGATCATTATGCTGACGGCTAAAGATGGAATTATTGATAAGTTCAAAGGACAATTTGCTGGTTCTACCCAGTATTTGACTAAGCCAGTTGATCGAGAAAAACTACTGCCGGTCTTAGAAAAATATATTCCGCAAATTTCTCCTCAAACAACAGGTGTAGGCAAATGAGTACCGCCACGTATCTGACTTTTCAGTCGCAAAATTTGCAATATGCTATTGGTACCGACCATGTGCTAGAAATTTTTCCGCTACCCGAATTACAAATTGTCCCTGAAATTCCGGCTGACATTTTGGGGGTGATTAATTTGCGGGGCACAATCTTACCCATCATGCATCTCCGTCGTCGTTTGGGGCAAGCTGCCCCTGTTTGTCGAGTCACAGATAACGTCATCGTGCTGGAATGTCAGGGTTTGCAAGTGGGTCTGATTGTAGACCAGGTGAATGAAGTCTGTGCGATCGATGACCTGGACATTGCTCAAGATCTCACCTACGGTCGGCAAAGCCATGTCAATACGTCATTCTTGCAGGGGGTCACTCAGTTGGGTGACCACAACATTTTATTGTTGAATCCCCAAGCATTGATTGTGTTGGCTGATGAACTTGTTGATTGGGTGGGTGAGTCGGACAGTTTGACTATTAACATAGAGCGTTTGCAAGATATTGCCCGTGCCCAAATCGATCTCACCACCAACTTTTATCAGTTATACTTTCCGACTGCTACTAACGATGAGTGCCAGCTGTTAGAACAACGAGCGCTGGATTTGCGACAATTATTGATCGCTAACGATACTAGTCGATTAATTCCCTTGGCGGTGTTTGGGCTGGGTGGTGAATATTTTGGGATGAATTTAGAGCTAGTACGGGAGTTTATTAAGGTGCAAAATGTGCGCCCAATTCCCTGCTGCCCCGATCGGATCATTGGCAATATGAACTTGCGCGGCGAAATCATGACCCTGGTAGATATCCGGCCAGCCTTACATTTGGATTCATCCCAGGTGAATACGGAAGCGATCGTGACGCAGTTGGGTAGCTTGGTTGCGGGTATTTC
>JAGVCD010000232.1 GCA_020059425.1 Chamaesiphon sp.
GTGCTGAGGGCACGCTGATTCAGCTCATCAACATTTTCCGCTATATTTCCCGAAGTCATGGTTCAAATACCCTGATCTAAATGTGGCGATGGCGTCAAAAGTTATTAATTGATCGATGGCAATTTCACCAAAATCTGATTGCGTTGTGGATCTCCCAAATAGGTTGGAATGGTGTTCTGTCGTTGAATTCCTCCGGGCACAGTAGTTGGCTTTCCCCAATAGCTTACGAGGGTCTGGAGCAATTTATCTTGTTGCTGCCGTAGTTCGACAATTTTTGCCCCACGATTAATGATTGTAAACCAGACTAATCCTCGATCGCGAGTTGGTAAGGCTCCACTCAGAGCACTCACCTCATTTAAGGTACCAGTTTTAACCGTGGTACCCAGCGGTAGCTGTCGATCGATCATACTGCCTTTTGTATCTAAACCAGAGGAGGGAAATAAATCGGCGACTGTTAATCCTTGAGGTTGGACAAAGCCATGAATAGCTCGAAAAATTTGACTAGAAGCATAAGGCGCAATTTGATTTTCCATCCCCAAACCAGAGCCATTAATCAACTGAATTCCTGTTGGGGCAAAACCTGCATTCGTAGCCGCAATCTGCATAATTACATTATGTCCACCCACTCCATCCGCTAATAGTTGAGCGATGTCATTGTTGCTATAAACATTCATTTCCCGCAAAATATCTAGCAGCGGCAAAGACTGATGACGAATAATTGCTCCAGCTTCGGGTGGTAGCTGATTAGTAACCAGAACCTGACCCATGATTTTGACCGGAAATTTCTCTGGCACAGCGGCTACTTTTGCTAGCTGTTTTTTTGCTGTTTGTCGCGGAGCAGATAGACCACCCATAGACTGCTTGAGCAGCTCGCCAGATTTTTGCGGGTCTTTTTGGTAATTCATGACAAAGTTACCTACTATGACCAAGTTGCCTTTGACCTGCTGAATACCCATTTGATGCAGGGTTGCAGCTAAAGCTCGCCCGTCCTCGGAAACGAATAATGGATCACCCGCGCCCTGAATTACCAAGTCTCCGTCTAAGACACCCTGCTGCACCCTGCCGGTCATGCCAATGTTGGTATCAAAGCGCTTTTGTAAGCCCCAGATTTTCAGAGCCGCCAGAGTGGTCGCTGATTTGGTTAAAGAAGCGGCGGGTAGGGGCATATTGGCTTGATAATTAACCAGACCAACGCTATCGGTTTGCAGCCAAATTCCCTGCTTTTGCGGATCTAGACCCATGGTTTGGAGGGTTTGCAGGTATTGTTCGATCGACTTCTTAACTTGTGGTTCAATGGCTTGCGGCGGGTTCAATAAAGGTAAACCTTGCCAAGTGCTGACCAACGGAACGGGGTCATAGGGAGCCGACAAAATTTGAGTATTATTCAGCCAGCTATTAGCTAAACCAGAGGCAAACAATTCTAGCATTAGCAGACATTAAATATTTAAGACTAGTTTAATTATGCCAGTTGGTATCACCACATAGATCAGATTGGTAATATTTTCTTAAGAATCAGGTCTGACCAAACCCATCCCTTGATGAGATTCAGTTAATTCTTGATGATTTTTCTGTAAACCAAGCACAATATTTTTTCCTAAAGTATAGACTTGCTCCGCACTGGGCTTAAATCTAATTTCGACTCCCTGCACTGGAAATTGATGAGTGATGGTTTTAGTCGTAACCAATTGGGGTTCGGAGAAGTGATGGTCTTTAGCAAACTTAATTAGTCCGGCAATTTCTTGATGATCTTGAACGACTCGATCAGACCATTTGATTTCTACACACCACCAAGGTTTTTGATCTAGCTTGTCTAAAGCTACTAAGTCTACCTCGCCACTTTTCCAGCGGGCATAATGTAGTTGACTAATATCGGCACTATGAAACCACTGACTAAAAATTGCCGTTTCAGTCAAGGCTCCAGTTGCCGCACTATTTTCGTCTACATAGCCAAAAAGAGCCGCTCTCATGGAAGGATTAATCAAATAGACTTTGAAGGAAGTAGCCCGTTGGAACCGTTTAGCGGAGTCATCAATGCGATAAATGCGGCGCACTAAAAAAGCGGCTTCTAGATACTCGATATATCGCTTGAGAGTGATTTTTCCGACCCCCGAAGATTTAGATAAATTATCTAAACTGACTTCATTACCGGTGTTGTACGCCAAGGTCGTAAACAAGCGATTGAGTTCTTGAATGTCACTAATACCATACAAACTGGGCAGATCGCGCAGTAGTACTTTGTCGATGATGTCACTTTTAATAAACCTGGAACTGCTGCTTTGAACAGTCGGCGATAATACTGCTTCGGGATACCCGCCAAAGTTGAGATAGTTGATGAATTCTTGATTTAATTCGGTAATATTAGTCGCAATGTATTGGTTGTTGTGCTGAATGATCAGTTCGTCTTCTCGATCGATAAAACTCAAATATTCAGCAAAGGTCAATGGCGGCAGTAAAAAATCAGAAAATCTGCCAGCGCCTGATTCCTGACTCTTGAGTCTTAACGCCGCTGCCGCCGAGCCTATCACGACAAATCGATACTGGGGATAAGAATCTACTAAAGATTTCAAGTGTACTTCCCAATTTTTGAGATATTGCACCTCATCGAAAAAAACTATGAGGTTACTTTGACGAGTATGTTGGTGTAGTTCACTAAAAAATGTGAGTAACTTATCAAGGCGTAAATCAGTGTAGAGCGGAGTCTCTAGAGATAGATATAAAATGTGATGCGGTGCGATTCCTTGACTGATCAACTTTTTTACAGCATGGTAAATCATTACTGTTTTACCGACTCTTCTTGGGCCCATCAAGACAATTGCTCGGTTAATCGATCGATCACTTACCAATTCAAAGAAGCTCTCAAAGTAATGACGGTGACGCATTTGATCGAAGCGGGGGTCAATCTGGCTGTCTTCCCACCACGGATTGTCAAACTGTAATCTGGATTTAATTTCTTTTTCAGATATTTGAAACATATCACACTAAGATCAACTGACTAATCTTAATTGTATCATTTTTGCAAATAAGGACAGTAGACTATCTCTAATATGCTTATTGGAATCCAGATAAATAGTGCAGCATTTTACATATTGGCCATACTTTTTCAAGAATCAGACCTGGCCAACTCCATATGGGGAGTGGGGTGGTTCATCGATCGATTACCAATTCAAATACCGACGCAGTACTGAAATTTGTTTTTTGCAGACCATCTGTTGTAACCTGATCGGTGTCAAACAATGTAATCAAAAAAAAATATGAAATCTACAACTGTTGCTTTATTTCTCAGCCTCGGATTAACCACTGTTCTAACTGCTTGTGGCGAAACACCCGCTGGTGGTGAAAAAGGATTACCCGACAACAAATCAAACCCCACGAACGTTGCGCCAGACAGCCCGAA
>JAGVCD010000041.1 GCA_020059425.1 Chamaesiphon sp.
GTGATCTGTATTTTCATCGCTGATATGTGGTATGCCTATGCTGGTAATCAGATTCCCAATTACCAAAGTGGCTTTTTCCTGGAGGCGTTTTGGCTAATTGGGTGTTTACAATTTGGAATTGGCGCTGCCATGGAATTTGACATGGTGATGTCCCGTCGGCGGCAGGCTAGTTTCGACTAAAACACGATTTAATTTACCACTTACATATCCTTCTAAGTCTAGAGTTACGTAGGCGAAACCGAGGTTTTGGAGGTCAGAAACGACCTGCTCTAGATCTTGATTCAGGACGAATTGTTGGATCTGCGTGGGGGGTAGTTCAATCCGCGCCGTATCACCGGCCGATCGCACCCGCAGTTGTTCATAACCCAGTTTGCGTAAATAAATTTCGGCGCGACCCACCCGTTGTAGTTTATCGATCGATATTTCTTCACCGTAAGGAAAACGGGAGCTGAGACAGGGTTGTGCTGGCTTGTTCCACCAAGATAAGCCCAAAAATTCGGATATTTCGCGCACTTCTAACTTGGTAATTCCTAGCTCAGCCAAGGGAGACCTAGCCCCCCGCTCTTGGGCGGCTTGAATACCTGGGCGATAATCTTTTAAGTCATCGGCGTTCACACCATCCAGCACATAGGGGTAGCCGAACTGCTGAGCTAACGGCTTGAGGGTATCGTGCAGTTCGCTTTTGCAAAAATAGCAGCGGTTAATCGGATTAGCCCGATATTCCGGATTGTCCATTTCATGGGTGGTGACCAGCTGGTGGGCGATCCCAATGGTAGCAGCCTGAATCTGCGCATCTTCTAGTTCTTCTGGCAATAGCGAAGGTGAGACTGCCGTAATTGCCAGCGCTTGGTCGCCCAAGACATCGTAAGCAACTTTGGCTACCAACGTACTATCCACCCCACCAGAGTAAGCTACTAACGCTCGATCGACAGTGGTAAATAATTGCTGAAGTGCCGATAATTTTTGGGCAGTGGCTGGTTTAATCGGCATAACTTAAAAATAAAGCTCAAAACTCACGGCGGCTGAACAGAGCAATGGTAATTACTAAAAACACTGCTGTATAAATTATAGAGTAACCAAAACTAGTCCACAGATCATTACTATTTGGTAAAACGCTATACACCGCACTATTTTTGAGATCGAAGCGGGAGAGATCGGGCAGTATCAGAAACAAGCCATCAGCTAATTTTTGAAAACCGGGACTTTTACTTTCGCCTAGGTGCGCCATGCTCACCATATCGCGGCTACCATGACCAGCTAGATACACTAAGCCGGTGAGTAAAGTCGCTAAAATAGAGCTGGTAATTGAACCAAAAAAAATAGCCGCTGCCACGATTAGCACTAGCTCTAGTATCAGGAAAATACTAGTCATTAGTAGTGGTCCGATCGGATAAGCCACTTTAGCTATGGTTAAAACTCCCAAATAAATAGCCATCATCAAGGCTACCAGCACAGCCAGTACTGCCGATAAGCCCAAGTGTTTGCCAATAATGAATTCTGCCCGGCTTAAAGGTTTAGGGATTAGCGCTAAAATTGTCTTGCGATCGATCTCTTTATTAATTAAATTCCCCCCCAGCAAAATGGCAATTCCGACTGCCAACACATTAATCACAGCTAGCCCAAAGTCCAATAAAATCTTATCCTGCGCTCCGGGGGCGACTTCCGGCAAGACTCGCCAAGCCAACACCATCACCAAAATAAAAATGCCGACGACATAAAGAATGCGATCGCGAATAATTTCTCGAAAACTATTGGAGCCGATCGCCCAGATGCGAATTAAATTCATAACAACGTTCTTGCTCATTCCTGATTGCAGGAACTAGTATACCCAAACGAGGTGGGGAGTTATACTAATGCCACCAGAGCTGGGAAAAGATATAAGATATTGAAGCCCTCTGATAGAGCATCGCAATACTGTATGAGTAGAGTTGGTATCGGCATCCGCACCGCCAATCAGCGGCAAGAGCGAGAAGCAGGACAAATTCATGTTTATGATGGAGCTGGTAAAGGCAAGTCCCAAGCCGCTTTAGGCGTAGTCCTCAGATCTTTAGGACTGGGTATCGAGAGTAAGACTGACCATCGCATTTTATTACTGCAATTTCTGAAAGGTCCCGGTCGGGAATACGACGAAGATGCTGCCATCGCTGCGCTGCGCGGAGCATTCCCCCATTTGATTGACCAAGTACGGACTGGTCGAGCAGAATACTTTGGTCAAGCTGATATTACCGAGTTCGATCGAGAAGAAGCGGCTCGGGCTTGGGATGTAGCCAAGGGGGCGATCGCCTCCGATTTATATACCGTGATTGTGCTGGATGAAATGAATCCAGCGCTGGATCTAGGATTATTGCCTATTGATGAAGTAGTCAGTACCCTAGCCAAAAAGCCTCGCCACTTAGAAGTAATTGTGACGGGTCGGGATACGCCTGCTGCGCTCCTGGAACTATCCGATCTGCATTCTGAGATGAAACCCCACCATCATCCCGAGGCCAAGGAAAAAGGCATTGAAGGCATTGAAATCTATACTGGTGACGGCAAGGGTAAATCTACCAGCGCCTTGGGTAAAGCCTTGCAGGCGATCGGACGAGGCATTAGTCAAGATCGCAGTCACCGGGTGTTAATTATGCAATGGCTGAAAGGGGGCAGCGGCTATACCGAAGATGCTGCTATTGCCGCGCTCAAGAAAAGTTATCCCCAGTTAGTAGACCATCAACGTTGCGGCGGTGATTCGATCGTCTGGCGCGGTAAACAGCAGGAGATTGATTTTATTGAAGCCGAACGCGGTTGGGAAATTGCCAGCAGTGCCCTGGCTTCCGGTCTGTACAAAACCATTATTATGGACGAGCTGAATCCCACCGTAGATTTAGATCTCTTGAAGCAGGAGCCGATCGTGGAAGCCTTACTGGCTAAACCCGCCCATACCGAGGTGATTATTACCGGTCGTTGTTACAACACGCCGATTTACTTCAATCTGGCTAGCATTCATTCCGAAATGATCTGTCACAAACATTATGCCAATAGTGGAGTGAATCTCCGGCGGGGGGTGGATTTTTAGGTCGATAAAAATAATGCTGGAGGCGAATTGTTTGTCGAACCCGGTCTAATAGTTTTGGTGGGTTGCTTTGCTCCATAACATTTAAGTACAATTATTACGAAA
>JAGVCD010000281.1 GCA_020059425.1 Chamaesiphon sp.
CCGAGAGTATCGCGATTCGGCGCAAAAGCGAAAATATCAGCTAAAACCAAATGAGGTGGTTTAGCGGTTGCAAGTGTTTCCGGCAAGGGGTTAGAAGTAAACATATAAATTTCAGCACTGGCCGCGACCCAATTGTGGCCAGGCAAGGGGAATGTTAGGGCATGGGACTTTTGTTGGTACTGATCTTATCAGGACTGTTTGGATATTGGGCTGTTGGTCGGCATGTCGATCGAGCTGATGCCAAATCTTTTTGGCTATTGTGGGGGGTGCTGATGGCACCACCATTGTTTACTGTTGGTAGTGTACTACTAACCAAACAGCCTACTGCTCCTATTTGGACAATACTGGTCTGGGTGATCAGTTTTATTTTGTATGGAAGAATCATTCAGCGGCTACCAGCCACCTCTCAACCGGCTTCCCCGCCAGCAGAACCAATTGATACCAATATTCCTAGCCTAGCTCCCGTTGTCACACCCACTAGCCTCCGACCAATTAATTCAGCAGAAGAAGAACTCTTAAGAAAGTGTTTTCCCTGGTCAACTTATTTTCTCGAAAAAATTGAATATCGGTCTCAGGCAGTAGTCTGTCGAGGTAAGTTGCGATCGGATGCCAACCAGGCTTATCAAACTATCAAATCCAATATATCTGAGCATTTTGGCGATAGATTTTTTGTGATTTTTCAAGCTGGTTTAAATGAACAACCCTTCTTTGCCCTGGTGCCCAATACTCTAGGCACTATCGCCCAGCAGCGTCCCGTCTTACTCAATTACCTCATGGCCATTGGTAGCCTGGTTTTGGCTATTATTACCACCAGTCAATTTGGAGCATTACTTACTGGGGTCACCTTTGCCCAGCTGCGCAGTAATGGCGCTTTGGCTATTCAGGGTTGGCCTTATGCCCTGACTATTTTGGCTATTTTGGGAGTGAAGGATATTAGTCGCTATCTGATTTCTCGTTTTCATCAAATTGTGACTGGCTTATTTTATTTTGTGCCCTTACCTTTTTTCCCCGGCACCTGCGGCACTTTTATGCAGATGCGATCTCCTATTCCCCATCGACGCGCGCTCTTCGATTTAGGCTTTTTCTCGTCCATGCTCAGCCTGTTGGTAGCACTACCACTTTGTTGGTGGGGTTTGCAACATTCCACTGTGGTATCAATGTCAGCCAAATCTGGAATGCTCAATTTTGCTTCCTTTGATCCCCGGTTTTCGCTGTTATTGACTGGGATGAGCAAACTAGTCCTCGGTAAAGATTTTGGTGTAGATACAGCCATTCAACTGCATCCGGTGGCGATCGCTGCTTATCTGGGATTTTTAATCACTGCCATTAATTTATTACCTTTCAAACGTTTTGATGGAGGCTACGTAGTCCATGCCATGTTTGGTCTACGGGGCAGTGTAATTATTGGTCAAATCACCAAGATCCTGGTCATGATCCTAGTATTTATTCAATATCGTCTCTCTAATACCGACGACTACTCATTGCTGGCCTTATTTGCAGTCTTTTTAATATTTTTCCCCACTATTGGCGATCCCACTCTCAATGACGTTGCGGAATTGGACAATCGGCGAGATTTATGGGGAATGCTTTTACTAGTATTAGCTGTGGCCATTTTCTTACCAGCGCGGGGGTTGATCTCCAACCTCTTACAAGTCTAAGCAATTTGTTTGTCAAGAAACCATGACAGAAATAACTGTCGATCGACTGTAATTCGTTAAAAGCCAGAGATTATCAGGATTTGGGGGTTGATCCCAGATCGAAAATCAGGCTATACATGAACATATACCCCGAAGCCCAACAAATATTACAAATATTTAGGTTTCATCACAGCTCAAGATGACAAGCTTTGTTATCTGCGGAGGAATAATATGTCCACAGAAAATACCCCACTAGAGGAGATGACTCTTAGACAACTTCGCCGAGTTGCTAGTAGTTACAGCATTTCTCGTTATAGCCGGATGCGTAAAGCACAGCTTTTAGAAGAAATTAGAAAAGTCGATCGCAGCCAAGCTGCCGATACCAACAATAATATTTCAGTAAACAATAACTCGGAGACATCACAAACAGTGGAAGCAGGAAAATTTGAGCTAGAACTGCCTATGCCAACCCACACGATGGAAGACTTAGCTACTGCCGATGATAGCTTAGGTGAAATTCCGGGTGGATATGGTGAAGATCGAATTGTTCTACTTCCTCGCGATCCACAGTGGGCTTACGCTTACTGGGATATCACTAACGAGCACAAAGACGAAATGCGCTCTCAAGGTGGTCAACAGTTAGCCCTGCGCCTGTACGATGTCACCGACATCAACATGGAATACCAGAGCCCCCACAGCATCCAAGAATATCCGTTGGATGAAATGGCTCGCGAATGGTACCTGTCTATTCCAGTCAGCGATCGTGAATACCTTTTAGATATTGGTTACCGTTGCGCTGATGGACGCTGGTTGGTGTTAGCTCGCTCCGCCGAGATTCGGATTCCGCCGGTCTATCCTTCTGATTGGGTAGAAGACCATTTCCTCACCATCGGCTGGCAAGAAGAGCTGAAAGGCAAAACCTTTATCAAGTTAGTACCGCCCAGCCAGAAGCCAGCTGCCGCTGGTGCTGCTACCAGCACTGATGCTGCAGGTAACCCCATTTATGAGCAAATCTTTGGTTTAGCTGAGTCCGTTGAGGCTATGCGGATTGCTGGTTCTCTCTATGGTTCCATGCAACAATCTCCCACCGAATC
>JAGVCD010000372.1 GCA_020059425.1 Chamaesiphon sp.
GGTGATACCTGTGAGTCGATCGAAGCCAATCGAGTGATTGGGGTCATTCGTTCTCAACTCAGCAATCCGGATGTCACCATTCAATATGGGGGATCTGTGAAGCCAGATAATATTGATGAAATTATGGCGCAGCCAGAGATCAATGGTGCTTTGGTCGGTGGAGCCAGTCTCGATGCGTCTGGATTTGCGCGAATTGTCAATTATGTCCAAACTTGATTTGTTGCAGCCGACTCAGTCTTAAAGGGGCTTAAGATAGGCTACTGCTAACTTGCTAATGATCACCTTATTGCCGTTGTTTTCAGTTAAGCAAAAGTAATCGGCGTCTTGCCAAAATAGTTCTCCACTAAGGACATCGCCGGTTACCAGTTTGAATTCTAATTTAGATTTTTCTTTAATTAGTTGCTGAATTTGGCGGGTGCTGGGTTGGTTGATATCGAGTTCGGGCATGGTTAAAATTTAGAACGAGTTGAATTAAGGATTAAGTACTACTTATGTTGATCGAATTTACCAAGTATCAAGGTTTGGGTAATGACTTCATTCTAGTGGACAATCGGTATCAGGCTAACCCTTGTCTGACTCCTGACCAGGCCGTGAAGTTGTGCGATCGACATTTTGGGATTGGTGCTGATGGGGTTATCTTTACTTTGCCCGGTCAGGAGGGCAATGATTACACCATGCGGATTTTTAATTCCGACGGTTCGGAGCCGGAGATGTGTGGCAATGGTATTCGTTGCTTGGGTAGATTTATCGCCGATCTAGAAGGCAAAGGTAATCAGAGTGTGACTTACAAAATTCATACCTTGGCTGGTGTGATCATTCCGGAAGTTCTTGCTGACGGTCAGGTACGAGTGGATATGGGCGAGCCGCGTCTGAGTGCCGCAGAAATTCCGACTACCCTGGGTGAGAAAGATGGACAGGTGGTCAATCAGACTTTGATCGTAGCTGGTCAAAATTATCTGGTGACCTGTGTGAGTATGGGCAATCCTCACTGTATGACCTATGTCGATAATGTGGCTGCTGTGAATTTGTCTGACATTGGACCGCAATTTGAGCATCATCCCGCTTTTCCCCAGCGCACCAATACGGAGTTTGTTGAGATAGTTAGTGCGGACTATGTGAAGATGCGGGTTTGGGAAAGAGGTGCTGGTATCACTTTGGCCTGTGGTACCGGGGCTTGTGCCACGGTGGTGGCTGGTATTTTGACTGGCCAAAACGATCGGGTTTGTACAGTAGAGCTACCGGGGGGCTGTTTGCAAATTGAATGGTCTGCTACCAATAATCATGTTTATATGACCGGACCCGCGACTATTGTTTTCCAAGGAAAAACCAGCCTTGGCTAGATTGCTGCGTGTCGAAAATTTAGCCTATATTTTGCCTTATCGCTCTATTTTATCACTCCTCACTTTTGAGGTGGCCGCTGGAGAGATAGTTGTGGTGACGGGAGCTAGTGGCGTGGGGAAAACTCTCCTGCTGCGGTTGTTGAATAGATTGACTGAACCTAGCGGCGGTAATGTTTTTTTAGCGAATCAAGATTATCTGCTGTTGGCTATGCCGCAGCTCCGTCGTCAAGTTGCCTTGGTCAGTTCCGAACCGAATTTATTGGGGATGACGGTGGAATCTGCTTTGCTATATCCCTTGCAGCTTCAAAGTTTGTCCGCACTGGCCTTGAAACAACGGCTGGCAAAAGTATTGGATCAGACGCAGATTCCAAGGAGTTGGTTGTCTTTGTCTGAGTCGCAGCTGTCGATCGATCAGTGTCAGTTAGTATGCTTGGCACGTAGTTTGATCCTGCAGCCGCAGGTCTTGCTGTGGGATGAACCAACCAAGTATTTAGATGATGTGTGGGTCGAGCGAGTTCGATCGATCGCCCAGGAACAGAATATGGCGGTAGTTGCTACTAGTAAAAGAGTTGATGATTTTACTGGCCGGGTGCTGTATCTCCTGGATGGCCGGTTGAGTTGGGACAAATCTGCCGTGAATTGGGATGAATTGGCGGCGGAAATTGTGCAGATCGAAGCAACTGATTGGTAGCTGTAAGCTGATTCCTGTCTATTTGCGCTTTTAGATTAGCTGGACTAAGCCATCATACTGGAGATTGATTGATGATTCTGTTGGGTGGGCGACTTTGTAATACTATGTAGGAGATTGTGAGCATTACCAAAGTTTCAGTATTTTGCCAATTGGTATTGTATTAATACTAGACCTTCTTTTCAGCCTTCACTAATAATTTCTGTTGGAGATAAGTTTTGCAAGAGAATTTTGACTTGCGGACTGTCACTACGCTTAAATTACACTGGATAGTATTGACAAAGAATAAATTAATTTAACTCTAATTTAAGATTATTTTTTACACATGAAGAAATTTTTTTACTTTCTAATACCAAGCAGCTTTCTTCTTTCAGCTGGCTATGCTAGCGCTAGTGATTTGTCCAAGGGCTCATCTTTTCAAAACACGAGCCTTGATTACGAAGACACTCAAACTCAAATTCAGACCAGAGTAAGTGCTTTACCGAGCAAGCCATCTGTTCAAGAGGTAAGTTTGGATGATGCTCTTGGTCAGGTTGAGCAAAAAAATTCAAATAGTGAAATCGCTCTAGAACAGAATAATAAAGAAGTTGCACCTGCTCCTCAGCCTGAAACTCCAGCCGGATTGCAAAACGAAACGATTGAGCTGCAACCCCAGCCTTCTATTTTGCCGCCGCCATCAACGGTAGACCAAGACTCTAAAGTTGCGCCAGCGGCTCCGCCCCTCAATAGTCCTGTGCAAGCTCCTACTGTGGCGACTGATTCTCGCTACTTGATCGCACCACATGCTTTACAACCTGGTCAAGTAAATACTTTCAGTACCCAGATTCCTATTAATGAAACTGGTACAAATCACTTATCCAATTATGACGCGCTTCTGGGTCTGAGATTCGGCAATAGTCGTGATACTACTCTGGGATTCAATGCTACTAAGTTATTCTCGCCGTATATTGAAGAAAGTGCTTCCAAGGATCGGATTTATCGTACCGAGTATACCAATACATATGTACAAGCGCGGACAGTCCGTCAGCACCGTAATTTTTCCAGTGTGTTAGGTCCAGATCAAGCCACCGTTCGTGAAGATCAAGTATTTGTTCCTTCCGTCGGTGTTGGTCGTGTGCGGCAGGTGTTGGTGAGTAATGGTGAACAGTCTGGTATTGGTCGAACTGTCCGGGGCTTAAATTACTCCTTTAGCGATCGAAACGCTTTGCTAAATACCGGCATTCAAGTGTTAACCGAGGTATTGCCTAATGCGGAGCCATCCCTGAGCGCTGGCAAGCCGGATAAGCAATTTAATATTAATAGTAATTTGATGTTGGCAGCCAATAATCTGCGCTTGCCACCAGATAGTTTGACTGCTTATAGTGCTGGCTGGGGCTACGCCCTGAATACTAGCGATTTGAAAGCAATCTCTCCCCCGGCTAACTACAATTCTTTCTGGGTGGGTCTTTCCCCCATGATTGAGCGGACGGCTACAGCGTCTGCCACGGATGCAAGTCCGGCAACTTTTCGGCTACGTGAAACCACTGATTACTATCCACATGTTAGTTTTACTGGTAATACCACCACTGTTGATTCAGTATTTCGTTACTATACCGGTGCGATTTTCAATACTGGCCTGACGCCGCTGGATACTCCCAACAAAAATATTAAATCTAAGGCTTATGGCGGATTAGACTTCAGTACGGCTAGTAATAGTGGTTTTAGTTATGACGCCAGTTTGATCGGCTTCACTGATTCTGATATTGATAATTACAGCCGCGCTTCAGCTAACCTCAGCCAAAGAGTTAGTATGGGTGGTAACTCGGCCTTGGTGCTGGGAGCTGGTCTAAACTATGCTTTTGATGGTACTAGTATTGTTGATAACCAAGTTTTCAAACCAGGTAGTAGCTATATTAAGACTAGTGCTGCTCTGAACTTTGGCAACATTACCTTCGGCACAGCCTATTTTGTTCCTAATAGTTTCCCAGATTCCATCAAAAGCTTGCTTTCGACTAGTGTTGCTTGGCGGGTGCAAGACAACCTAGCTGTGTCAGCCTACTATACTCCTGTGAACGAAAACCAGTCTCGATCGCCTTATGGTGCTAACGCTTCCTTTAGAATCGGGGCTGATACCAATAGTCCTAGTTTGATTGTGGACTGGAAAAATGTTGAGAATAGTGTTGGCTCTAGGGTAGCTAGTGACAATGTGTTTGGGGTGTTTCTACGCTTTGGTGACTCGTTTACTCCACCTAAGGTTACTCCGTAGGTATTGGGTAATAATTTTGTCATTTGCACTTAGTGTTCGGGCGATTGCTGGAAAACATCCGCCCTTTGTTATTTGTTTCTTATTTTTTGGTTCTTTTCACTGCTGCTAATTGGGCTTGATAGATATGAACCTGATCAATGAGACCGGGAATTCCAGGAATATTGAAGTTGTAATTATTGAATCCTTGGCCGATCGACTTATCTAAAACACTTGATGCAAAGCCCTGATAATAAACTGGTACCGGTCTATTAGTATGGCTGCCCCAACCATATTTGCCAGTCTCCTTAATTGTTTTACCCTGGTCGTCTTTACGAGCTACTGGCTCAGAACCCCAATAGTGTCCAGCCTCTTTACTCTCGTCTATATCAGTCAATTTTTGGGCTCCCTGATTAATTAGCCGGGCTGGGAAATCTGGATTGAGAGTCAGGTAGTGATCGTGATCGGCGGTCACAATTAGCTGATTGCGTTGCCAGCCGCCATTTTTTTCAATCCAACTTATCACCTGGCCTACTGTTCGATCAAAATCCAAAACAGTTCCAATTAAGTTGTCCATATTATTGTCGTGAGCCGCCCAATCAATATCACCACCTTCGATCATCAGCCAAAAACCTTGCGGGTTCTTGTTTAAGACAGTAAGGGCGGCGGTGGTTA
>JAGVCD010000051.1 GCA_020059425.1 Chamaesiphon sp.
CGTTCTGCTTTGGTTTGGATGGTCGGTCGCAACACGCGCACCATCCGTGCATTAATATTGCATTGCAGCATTCCGATATTGGCACATCAGAACAAGCCGAAGCACCCGAACCATTCACCGTTCCGCAGTTATGGCATCGGTGAGATTGAGCGGGATTCACGCCTTTACAAATTAGACAGATGGTTTTCATGGTCGGTGTTCTTGATCGTTCAAATTCCCAAGCCCATCTACTGGTCGTTTTTTCATGGGGTTGGTGGGTCGGTTTTTTGAACTGTCATCTAATAGTTGACGGTTTAAAAAAGTTACTTTGCCTTTCTGTTTTTTATTTGAATTTCTTCAATCGCTGAAAGTTCAGAGTTCATTTTTTTGAGCTTCACTTCCCAATAAGTCTTATCTTCTGGGTTGGTAAAATTACCGCGCAAAGTGGTATTGGATACGCGCTTTATTTCTTCTTTTAAGAAATTAGATCGGCTTGTGGAATTCGCGTCGGTCGTTTGCATGCGCGTATCTAACCCGCTAATTTAATTTCCGTCAACAACATTTATTATTATTTTCGATTATTTTCCACCAATCGGTGAAATCCCTTATTTTATCACAATTTAAGCAGGTAATTCGTGACAAATACTACCCATTATTTGTCACTGGAAATCGCAACTAAATGTTAAACTCGCGGTTTAATGTGTTACTTTTGACGACATATCCGCTTTATCTGTCGTTATTATCTGTATTTAGCGACATGTAGGCTAGCAATGCGTCACAATACACCCTAGCTAGCTTCATCGCCCCTGATTCTGTCGCAAAGGGTAATGCGTCTTTGTAATTACTCCCAAAGAACGGCTCGGTGATTATTGCAGGGCAGTGAGTTCCGCGAAGAAAAGCCCCACCTCGATCTTTGTGGTTGATCGGCTTTAATCCGCGATTGATAGCATCTGGAAACGCTTTGGAAAATGAGGATTGAAAACACTTAGCTAACCTCAATCCGTTCTTGGATGTTTCCCAAAATAGCCATTCGTGGCCGTTCGCTGTCGGTGATGCTGAATTAAAGTGCAATTCGATGGCTAGGATGGCGTTTTTAGCCTTTATATCCTCAGCCAGGTTAGACATTGCCGACCCGTAGCCGTTGCCCTTGTAGTCATCAATTATGACTGATTTAACGCCATTCAGAAAAAGCATTTCTTGGAGGTGATCCGCTACCTTACCATTGAAATCCTTTTCGTTCGATTTGAGCGTGGATGAATACGCGCCGCCGTCATATCGTCCATTGATCTTGCGGCTGTGGCCTATGCAGATGGCTATCATTATTTCGTAGATTGGATGATTATCGCCCGTGCCACTTCACCGTTAATCGACCAATGACGAGTGCCATCAGGTGAAACCGTCAGATTGCAGCTTGAAAGCGATAAGACCAGAATGAGTGAAGTTATTAGTTTCATCGTTTTTCGAGTAGGAATATCCCAGCTATAACGATCAGAAAAACCGCTATCAGGATGATTTCAAAGGTGGTTGCGTTCATTTGTTTTTGTATGATGCCCAGCCGCCTAGTCTAACTGCGCTGTAAATCGTGCCACGAGTAAACCAACCGACTCCGAGGTTGAACATTGCCTCTTTGAATATCTCGTCAGCTTCTGCTCGGGTTATGAAGCTGTAATCGTAGTCAGAAGCGCGGGAGTATAAAAAATCGTGGACTAGTGCCGCCTCAAAGTAATCGCCATTGAACGGGCTAAAGATAGTCCAAAACGGTCTAGGAATAGATGCACCGTCACTGATAAATCCTTTCGGCACTTTAATAACTCCATAGCTCGAAATATACCTAAAATCATCCAATACCTTAATTAGCATCGAACCATTTCGAGAGCCGTATTTCTCGAACTTGGCTGGCATGTCTGGAAAGCATGAAGTCATTTTTTCTTTTTAAGCAGATTGTAAAGCGTAACAGTCGAAACGCAGATAAGCAGGAAGGTAGAAGCTGTTTTCATCGCCCAATCTAGCTGCTCTTGAAACTGCGTAATGACTCCTAGCGATGATGCGGCAATTCCTATCAAACCGTTCACCATGTTGTAAATTGGGCTGTGTTCGTGCATTTCGGGATGGTTCACTTTCTAGTTGGGTTCAAATGTTTCTGCGCTCGGGTCGATGATGGCGGCGGGGTCTAGGTCGATACGTGCTTCCAAGCCTCCAAGGGCGGCGAGCATTTCGGCGCACTCTGGGAAGTCCATGGGGGTTTGACCAAGTCGGAGGTTGGTGCTGAGGATTTGATCGTCTGCGGGGATGAATACTTTTCCAGCGTGTTCGCCCGTAAAAATGGTGTAACTGCCAGTTGACCAGAAGACGGGGAGGTCACGCGATTCTTGAGCGGTGCGGATGCCGTCTAGGACTACTTGGGCGGTTTCGGGTGTTGTGATGAATCCGATCATATTAAGGAAGTGTTAACCCTGTGGTTGCCTCGAAAAGATTCTTGAGGTGTAGTGAAAAGGCTTCTGCTTGAGTGCCTGTTAAGTCAACACCAACAAAAAAAGCTGAGAATCTAACATCCGCTGGAGTGTCAGCTCCTCCGCCGTTATTCGCCGCCATTGCAAAGAGAGTGAAATCAGGATTAGCCGATCCTTGATCTGCGTTTGTTGCTGTTGCTATTATCGAGCGGGCGGCAGAATCCCTACGGGATATTTCCCGCACCCCCGATTTTCGCCGTGAAATTACAATCCCACGGTTTGAGTCAATAGATGGAATTGTCTGACGTAGAAAACCTGCGATATTTAAGTGAAAATAATCAATTCCAATGTCGGTCAGAAATCTTGAAAAGAAAGAAGCGGTAAAGTCCGCAGAAGTAGCCCCAATATAGTTGGCACTTGTGTTTGCTGTCCCTCCGCCGTTAGATAGCCAGCCATGAAAGCCATCTCCAGCCGTGACTCCTAACGCGCCGGATTTAACACCCATATCAAAATACCCAGTGCTTCCATTCCCCTGCACGAATCCCGCGCCGTGGGTAACGCCTCCGTTCCACGTGCCGCTCGCTCCTGTGATCATGTCGATGGCGTTGGCTGCTGCTACTCCCCAGATTGGGAGGTAGAGGCGTTTGAGGCTGGTGTAGTAGCCTGTGGATTTAGCTGTCTTATAGAACGTGTTAATCTCGCTAGCTTGTGCGCTCGTAACTGTAGCACCCGCTGTTCTTACCGCTGAAATATAGTCAACCGCACTAGGGTCTTGTATGCCTAGTCTTTTACCCAGTGAATATGATAGTGAATAATTCATCGTGGTTGCATACTTGCGTTGGTTGAAATCCGCGCTGAAAAGCCCGGATAGGTTCTCATCTCGTCTAATCGGATTAGTTCATCCGTCAGCTTGTCCATTGCCTCTTGGTCGGCAACAACTGCCTTTTCCATTTGTCCTTCAGCTCTTAGCCAATCGGAATAAACGCCATGAGCTAAGTATTCAAACCACTCATCCGGTATAGTTGCGGTTGTTCCTGCTGTGCCGTCTCCGTATGTTACAGCATTTTGCATCTTATATGTAACAAATGCAGTTGTGCTATTTAGCTGCCCGTCAGTCAGTTTTGCGCCCGTAACGTCAGTATAGAAATCAAAGGTTTGTGAAGATGCTGATTCAAATGGGGCTGTTCTATATATCAGAATAAATGTATCAATCGAATCTAGCCCCGTTTCCGTCCATGGTATATAACCACTCGTCACGGTTCTTTCTTC
>JAGVCD010000204.1 GCA_020059425.1 Chamaesiphon sp.
CGGTGATGGTGATGTTAATCGGATACAGCGCGATATTCGCACTGGCCACCAGCAAACTGTTGATACCTTGTTGGAATGGTTTAAAACCGATGCGAACTTGCCAGGATTATCAATTTGCGATGCTGGTTGCGGCGTGGGCAGCTTAAGCATCCCGATGGCACAGATGGGAGCTGTGGTCAGTGCTAGCGATATTTCTGAAATGATGATTGGTGAAGCCCAAAAACAAGCTATGGAGGTTCTTGGCAACAATGACAACCCTAAATTTGTCACTCAGGATCTAGAAAGTTTGAGCGGTGAATATGACACGGTGGTTTGTTTGGACGTGCTGATTCATTATCCTCAAGACAAGATAGCGGGGATGATTGAGCATTTGGTGGCGATGGCACAACGGCGCTTCATTATTAGCTTTGCTCCTTTTACTTGTGCTTTGAGTGTTAAGAAAAAAATCGGTGAATTTTTTCCTGGTCCCAGCAAGGCCACCCGTGCCTATTTACATAAAGAAGCCGAAATTGTGCAAATCTTAGCTGCTCAGGGCTTTTCGATCGAACGCACTGCCATGACCAAAACCAATTTCTATTACTCCAGAATGCTGGAAGCTGTCAAAAAACCAGCCTAGGAGACACATTATGCTATCTTTTTTCTCAATTTGTCGCCGCGTTGTCATGATTGGTCTGTTGTCGATCGCCCTTTGTTGGTCATCTGTTTCTCCAGCTCAGGCCGCAATCAATGACGATCGGTATGATGGCAATATTTTTGTGCTGTACGCTGGGAACGGCTCGCTAGTACCGCCCCGCTTTGGTCTCGCTGATTCACTTAAAACCAAAAAGCCAGCAGTGCTAGTTTTTTACCTAGATGACAGTAAAGATTGTAAGCAATTTGCCGGGGTGGTGTCCCAACTCCAGGCTGATTATGGTCGAGCAGCTAGCCTGATTCCAGTGAGTGTGGATAGTTTAATTGCTCAAAAGTATCCTAAAACTGAACCGGGCTATTACTATCGGGGTCAAATCCCCCAAACAGTGGTGCTGGATGAGACGGGAAAGGTGGTTTTTAATGAGGTTGGCAACACCAGCTTTGACGACATTGATGTTGCTTTACGTCAGGTGTTTAAGCGCCCGGCTCGTACTGGCAATAAGTTAGAGCAACGCAGCTTTAATGAATTCAATAGCGAAATGTCTAAATAGAAGATTTTTTCGGTGAGCGTAATCCATTTGCTGGATTACGCTCAATAATTTATTATGTATGAGAATTTAAGCCGGTTTGTAATACCGACAAAACCTTTGCCATCTCACCGGACAGTATGGCTTCAACGGCCAGCCATAGCCCAGGGAACACTTCACTCTTAATTATTCCATCTTGATTAGATTCTAGTCGGATATATTCGCCATCGTGGAGGCTAAACCAATCTAGCTCTCGTTGCAAAGTACGCCACACCAGATATTCTTGCACTCCATTGCGGCGATAGGCTTCCTTCTTGTCATGGAGATCTATTGAAACGGTACTAGCCGAAATTTCGACTACCAATTCAGGCGCACCAGCAATATAGTCGTCTTCAGTGATAATTGCCCCTCTACCGGGGACAAATAGTACAGCATCAGGTTGAGGCTCATTGTCCATATCCAGGCGTACTGTTGGTTCAATTCCAATGGTTACGTTATCTGTGGCACAAGCATAATTGCCCAACCAAACAACCAAGCTGCCATGAGGTTGAGCATGAGATTCAAAACGTAGCGGCGAGGCCATGTATACAATTCCTTCGATTAATTCAGCTTTGGGATTCCCTTTGGTTTGAGGAGGCATGGCCGTATAACGTCGTTCAAATTCATAGCGGGTCAATCGATCGCCATTTTCTAGCAGCGGAATAGTTTTTGATGAAGTGGTGGTCATAACTTACTTTCTCCACGACTATTGGTAATTCTAAGTCTTTTGATTAATACTTGGCTGTCAGAAGGTTTGTTGGTCTTTAAATCAAGGATGTGGGCCAACTACCGAGAGATAGTAAGGACTACTGAAATATAGTTGGGCAACTTCCTGAACCTGATTGGTGGTAACACCGTCAATAGCATTGGTGAACTGGCGATCGAAGTCCCAGCCCAAACCTAGGGTTTCATACCAACCATAAATGTAAGCCATCTGGCTACTGGTTTGTTTCGCTAGTGCATATTTACCCAGCAACTTGCTTTTGGTGGTGCTTAGTTCTTCATCATTGAGCTGGATGGCACATAGACGAGCCATTTCGCCCTGTAAACCAGCAATCGCCTGCTGAAGATTGTCGGGAGTGGTGCCCATATACACAGCAAAGATCGATCGATCAAGCTTTGTAGAAAAGATACTAGAAACTTCGTAGGCTAAACCACGTTTCTCGCGCAGTTCCACAAACAACCGACTGGAAAGACCACTGCCCAAATAAGTATTCATCAACCGCAGCGGCAAATAGTGCGGATCGCTAACGGCCACGGTCAAATGTCCGAGCATAACGATCGATTGCTGAGTAGATTTGGTAATAGTTTTTTGTTGAGGATTGAGGGGAATGGCCGGGAGTTTGACTACCGGTAACGGCTCGGTGGGTAATGGCCAATCCCCAAAAATTTCTGCCACTAAATCAGCAGCCTCCGTTGGAGTAATCCGACCAGCCAGACTAATTACTAATTGATCGGGACGAAAATAGGTACGATGATATTCCACCACATCAGCACGGTTAATCTTCTCCACCGATTTGGTCGTGCCGAGTTGCGGTAGAGCGTAGGGATGATCTTGGTAAATTGATTCTCGTAGTTGCTGGAAAGCTAGGGTCATCGATCGTTCGGATTGCGAACGAATTGCTTGGAGGGTTAGTTTCCGTTCTAGTTCCAATTGATCTAGCGGAAAACTTGGATGACGTAGGACTTCACCTGCCAACCGTAAAATATCGGCAAAGTCTGAAGTTACTGCTTTGAGGCTTAGCTCCACACTATCTTGATTAGCTTCGGCGCTGAGTCCAGCACCCACAGATTCCACTTTTTCCGCAATTTCCAAGGCCGACCAGCGCTTGGTTCCTTTAGTGAGCAAAGTTGTAACTAAATTGCTCAGACCAGGCAATGGTTGGCTATGCTGCCCTAATTTTAAAAAGATCCGGCCAGCCACAATATCGTTGCTGGGATTGGGCGTAACTATCAGGATAATGCCGTTGGCTAGTTGCTGGTAATGAGGCGGAGGGCTAACGGGCATGTGGGGGAAAGCGCAATGAATTCCCCCAATTATAGATTCTTCTGACTAGCAAATAGGTAATAGTAAGCATTTCACGTAATTACTACGACTTTTCTCCAAAATATCGAGCAGCCCTCTTGCTAATTTTTTTGTACTATAGTACGCTTAAACCACAAAGAAAAACAGAGCGTTTGCACTACTTCAATACTTTCAATTCATCGTTACTCCAGGAAAAACCATGACTACCACCTCAACTGCTCCAGCAATCCTCGACAATTCCACCACACTGACCCGCGATCGCTTTGCCAGCGCAGAATATACTGACCCTCAAGCTCGTTTGCCACGCATCCAAGCCCTGCGCGGTGAAAAAGGCGATGTCGATTGTGGCTACTTTATTACCGAAGCTGAACTAGAAAAAGCTGGCTGGTATGAAGTGAAGGCCAAAGATTTAGTTACTTACGAGTACAACAGCGGCGGCCAGGAAAAAGGAATATTGATTAAATCCCCCCGGATGTTAGTTGTGCAGCGATCGCCTATTTTTGCCTTCGATCGGCAGATCTCCATGCAAGAAAAGCGGATGATGGTAGTCGGAGCCTATTCCCGACAGCTGCACAACGAACGGGAAAAATATGGATTGGGTCAATATTACGAAGTGCTGTTACTAGGCGCAAATAACGAACCCCTCCACGAAACCAGCTTGGCTTATCTGGCCAAAGGTGCCAATCAAGCCAGCTTTAGTAGTAATTGGCAACAATTAGTTAACGAAGTAACCCGCTGTCATGCGATCGCCAACCAAATTCCGGCCAGACCCAAGAACGCCTTGTTCAGTAGCTTATGTGTTTTTCAATTTACGGTGAAGCGAGAATTAGCTGGAAATAGCTTGAAATCCTATGCCTGCAAGGTTAATAGCCACGTTGCGCCAAACCAAGACAACTGGGAGAGCTTCTTTCTCGGTCGCCAATCAGCCACTGCCGATCGCTTTTTGAATCTGATGGCACCAACGACGGAATTGAGTTTGCTGCTACCGGAGCAAAGTCTCCGCGCTTAAAGCGCCGGGATTTACAACTCCACCACATCGCCTAACAACAAAATAGCAATTACTAGCATCAGAATAGCGGCTAATATATCCAATATTTCTGGTGCTATTACTTTAGATAGCCACCGCCCCAGCAAAACACCTACTAGACTAGTCGCAATCAGGGCCAGCCCCGATCCTAGCAGAACACTGAGCGGAGAGTGAGACTGTGCCGTCATCAACAAGGTGGCCAGCTGGGTCTTATCCCCCATTTCGGCCAAAAAAATTGTGACAAACGTAGACAGAAAAACGCTGTTGGCATTGCCTTTAGGCTTATTATCTGCCAATGACTCCAATGCTAGCTGTTCAATATTAGATTCGGATGAAGTTGTCACAAGGTATTCTCATTTTTCTCTCATTTTGTCAGTCTGACGGCAAAATATCAAGATAGCTGTGCTCAAGACAAAATGATGCCTAATTCTCTGTTAAATTTCATAAATTCTAGACTCTGGTCGCCATAGACCTCTTCAATCTGCTGATGGCAACAGTCGATCGCAAAGTCTTCTAGATCCTCTGGCTCAATGCCAAACATGGTTTGGAAGGTATCGGCTTGTACCCGGCAAAACTCCGGTCGATCGGCATAAATTTTGCAGTCACGGTTGGTCTGATCAAAGTTGATACACCAGCCATCATTGCCTACCATGCTC
>JAGVCD010000073.1 GCA_020059425.1 Chamaesiphon sp.
GGCAGTGCGGCTGATGCCTAAGATTTCATAATAGTCGCGTGCCATAGATGATTGCTATAACTTGAATGATGTTGGCAATTGGGCAGTGTACCGCCAATCCACAGGAGGCCACCACATACATTGTAAAGGAACCAGTGCTTAGTAATGATGCGTGAAACCGAACAAGCCTAGTACCTAACCTATTCTACAACTTCATAGTCCGGCGTTGCGGTCTCGTCGTCATCAAATGTTAAGGTGCTAGAAATTGCTTTCCGGTGGCCAGCACCAGTACCTTGAATATGACTAGGTGGCGGTGGAGGAGGTGTACCCCCAGCTGGTTTAGTTGGTGAATTAGATGGCAGATCAGGTACCATATTGCCCTCCGCCCGCTGATAAACAGCAGCTCCTAAAGCCAAGATTTTTTGTTGGAACTGATCGAGTAGCTGCTGAATATTTTCTAGGTCAGCGATGGGTTCCAGCAAGGTCATCTGCAATTCAGTGGCCGCTGTTTCCACCGATTCCCGCATGTTGTCACTAATTAAATGGCCATTATCGCGGAGAGTCCCTTCATAGCTGTACATCATGGCCTGAGCTTGGTTATTCAGCTCGACCATTTGCAGCCTGCGCCAATCGTCTTGAGCAAAAGATTCGGCTTCTTTGCGCATCCGTTCTAAATCTTGGGGGTTTAAACTACCGGTATTAGTGATGGAAATAGTCTGCTCGCGGCCAGTGCCCCGGTCTTGGGCAGACACTTTTAAAATACCATTTACATCAATTTCAAAGGCTACTTCAATTTTGGGTACGCCGCGCGGTGCAGGTGGAATACCTTGGAGCAAAAATTTACCCAAGCTTTTATTGTCACGAGCCATCGCCCGTTCACCTTGCAAAACATGGATTTCAACAGAGGTCTGACCATCCACAGCGGTGGAGAACTCCTGCGATCGACTCGTAGGAATGGTGGTGTTGCGTTCAATGATTTTGGTGCAAATCTCCCCCAGGGTTTCAATACCCATAGATAATGGCGTGACATCGAGGAGTAGTACGTCCTGGATATCGCCACTGACAATACCCGCTTGAATCGCTGCACCCATGGCGATCGCTTCATCAGGATTAACTGATTTATCGAGTTCTTTACCATCAAAAAATTTTTGCAAAGCTTTTTGAACTGCCGGAATGCGGGTAGAACCACCCACTAATAGGATGCGATCGATCCCCTTGATGTCGATATCCGCGTCTTTCAGGGCATAGGCGACTGGTTCCAGGGTCGCTTCGATCAACGACTGAACCATCTCTTCAAATTGCGTCCGGCTCAAATCTACTTCTAAATGCTTTGGTCCATTGGCATCCGCTGCTAAAAAGGGCAAATTGATAGAAGTATTGGTCATAGTGGACAGCTCGATCTTCGCTTTCTCAGCGGCTTCGCGCAGTCGCTGCAGAGCCATTTTATCTTGAAGTAAATCGATGCCTTCTTTGGCTTTAAAGTTTTTAAGCAACCAACGCACTACTTCGTTATCAAAGTCGTCGCCGCCCAAATTATTATTACCAGCCGTGGCTTTGACTTCAAATGTATTATCACCCAGCTGTAAGATCGAGACATCAAAAGTGCCGCCACCTAGATCGAATACCAGAACACATTGCTCGTCTAGTTTATCCAGACCGTAAGCCAATGCCGCAGCAGTGGGCTCATTGATAATCCGTAGAACTTCTAAGCCAGCGATCGTCCCAGCATCTTTCGTAGCCTGCCGTTGAGCATCCGTGAAATAGGCTGGGACAGTAATTACGGCTTGTTGGACTGGTTCTCCCAAGAAGTCTTGGGCATCGCGTTTCAGTTTTTGCAAGATCATGGCAGACACTTCTTGCGGCGTGTAACTGCGCCCTCTAATTTGAACATCGATCGTATTGTCGCGACCTTTGATGCAGGTGTAGGGCATCCGGCTCCGCTCCAATTCGGTGTCTTGCCAGCGCTTACCAATAAAGCGCTTAATACTGTAAACAGTATTTTCAGCATTAGTGACTCCTTGCCGCTTGGCCAATTGACCAATTAGCTGTTCACCATCCTTGGCAAAACCAACAATACTAGGAGTAGTGCGACCACCTTCGCCATTAGAAATTACGCAGGCTTGACCACCTTCTAAGATGGCCAAACAGCTATTAGTGGTACCAAGATCAATGCCAATTACTTTTGCCATAACACTGGGGCAGCAGAACAATAAATTAAAAAAAACTGAAGTGAAGAGCGACAGGCTATTCGGCTATTTCGCCACTTATTTCAGCATCGGTGGCGGTGAGTTGTTCGATCGGAATCGCTACTTTCACCAGCGCATGACGCAGAATTTTATCGCCGAGGAAATACCCGCGTTGCAGCTCTTCGATGATCGTACCTTCGGGGTGTTCGTCAGTTGGTTGACGGGCGATCGCATCATGCAGATTGGGATCAAACATCTGGCCTTCTGGACGCATGGGCGAAACACCAGATTTTTTCAGACCATCAACGAGTTGTCGATACAAACCCTGATAGCTTTTGTGGATAGCTGATTCCCCCTCATTTTGAGGTTTGATTTGGGTCCGAGCCCGCTCAAAATTATCTACTACCACCAACAGATCACCAATGGTGTTGCACTTGACTCGGATTTCCAGTTCTTCTTTTTCTTTGGCGTTGCGTTTACGGAAGTTATCAAAATCAGCAGCAATACGCATGTATTGATTTTGCGCTGAATCCCTCTGTTCGGTTAGCTCAGCAATTTGAGCAGTTAAGCTAGCCGCCTCTGAAGGTGCCGCCTCATCCACAACAGCATCCGTGTTGCCGATCGCCATTTCTGGTTGCTCCGGGATGCCATCAGCAACAGCATTAGCTTCTAGAGCCGGAGTTGCGTCTGTGCCCAGGTCAATATTGTCTGGTTGGTTTTCAATTTCGCTCATCATAAACACTCAATTCCAATTAACAGATTGCTAGCAGTTGCATTTCACATGTCACTGTAAAACATTTTTGCATCACTGGATATGGGGGTAATCTCTAATGGTCTAGGCTCTACCAATATCAAGGATGGTCGTGGCTTTATATTA
>JAGVCD010000419.1 GCA_020059425.1 Chamaesiphon sp.
CGCTAAAGTAGCCGTCCCAGTTGCCGCCGTTGCCCGAATCTCTCCCGTATGTAGGTTTGTACTATTAATCTCATACCGATCGCCCACTGCCAAGTTAAAGCCTTCTCCATAAGCCCCCGTATCATTAATCCAAAAGTCGATCGCGTCGGGGCCACGATTTTGCAACATCGCGCCCCGCCGATTAGGGTTGACCGCCAAGACTAAAGTATCCGTAGTAATTGGGACGCTAATTTGACCGCCAGCAACGTAGTTAATCGGCGCTGCTACTTGCAAATAGTAAGGATCAGCCTCCGTTCCCACCCCCTTAGCCAAGGCCGCATACTTAACCTGACCATTCCCATCCCGAATTGAAATTGCTGCCATTTACACTACTCCCGCGCCCAAGAAAATCACGCTATTCACCATACTCCATTGCATAGAAGCATTAATCACCAGTCCCACCGCTACCGGGTCAGTAGTCGAAATATCTAAGCTCGATCGCCCCAGGTTGTCGATCGCCACCACCTTCACCCAATAATAACCAGCTGGCAAGTTATCAATTTCCAAGCCCCGATCGCTAGTGCCTAGACTGGTAAAACCGCTGCTGGCCACACTTCGGTAGCTGACTAAATAAGATTGAGTATAAGGATCAGGACTACCGCTAGCAAGCAAAGGATAGTCCCAGTTCAAAGACAACCTGTCGCTAATGCCCGTAGCCGAAACCGTGCTAGGAATCGAAATCACTGATATGGTCAGGTTTCTAGGCTTATTAGGTTGGGTCGGTTGAGTAATCACTGGTGGCACAGTTAAGGTTAAACCCGCTGCTATTTGCGCCCATTTAGTTGACTCATAACGCACCAGGGTTATTTCCCATTCTTTCGATTCAGTCGGTAAAACAGCCAGGATTTGATACTGTGGTGGGTCAGGATTAGTTTGAGATTGAATTACCCAAGTCGATTCCCTTGCTGGAGCTAGAGAAGCTGAGTTAACCAAGTCAACAACAGTTACAGATAGACCACTAGTCGGTTGCAAAATCCGGCTTTCAGATGTGCCATCAGGCACCATGTATCGAATTACCCATGATTGATTAACAGACAAGGTGACAGGCTGATCAAGGGTAAAAGTGCTGCTAGTTGCTGCAACCAATCGCCCAATCAAAAAAGCTTGCTTATTACGATCGACTACTTCTACCACCTCCCCTGGCTTCAACCGCGCCGCCATAATGTTGGTCTTCACTACCAAGGTGTCTGCTTGCAGTCGGCTAGTCAGCAGATACCACAACCCAAACCGCCGAGCTTGCGATCTACGAGTGCAGCCGATCGCCTCGATCCTTACTTCCCGGTTGCCATACAAGGTCATTCCCACCGGGTCTTCTACTACTTCTAAGTCCGGGTCTCCCAACAAGTCCGGGTTGCGCCACCCAATTAAAGCCACCGTGTAACGGTTCCGCAGGGCGCTGTTCTGATAGTTAAACTTGCTGTTTTCATTCGATAGAATCGTGACTGGGGTCAATGGTCGATCAGTAGCTAAGCTCAACCCACCGCCCAAGGCAAAGAAAATACCGCCAAACACTCCAGCCAGTTGAGCAATCAGGTCATAAGCTCTGACTTTCTGTTCTAAGACTACGTTTAGCAAAAATCTGGCTTCCAAGCCACCCAAACCATTTGATACCAGTTCATTGCACCACTGCGAAGCCGTGTAATAATCCCACTTAGTACGAGTCAAGACGATCGCCGGAATATCAGCACCATAACGGGTGTTTAGCAGCAAATCATATAAGCACCAAGCCGGGTCAGCACACCAGATAGGGGTGGTAAAATCACCATTCCAAGCCCCGGAGTAAACTAAACTGCCATCCGCCTGAACGATCGCATTAGTTGGAATCCTAATTTGCTGAGAGTCAATTAGGTAACGCCTTTCTTTCACCGAGCCTTGCAAAACTTTGGAGTTAATCTCCATCGCCACCAGCGCCGTGTTGGGGTAGTTGTATTTGTCGTACTGCAATTCGGTATAGGCTTTCCACACCAACGAGTTGCTGAGTTTATCACTGGTGCTGTCGGCAGTTACTCGCTCTACCCGCAGCTGAATTAGTGAATACACGGCAGGTATTAATACGGTGCGCTGGACTTCAAAGCCCCCGGCGCTTTTCTCACTTAGGGTTACTTCGTGTTGCAGTACAAACAGACCACTATTGACTTTCAAATAAATCTTAAATTTCAGCCCTGTACCGTTAGTGTTGCCCTCATCATCAGTAGCAGTTAGACGGGGAATAGCCAAGGTCAGGGCGATCGCATCCAAGTCCGGGGTAGTAATTCCGACTGTCACCGGCCCCGTAGAAATCCGTATTTCTTGCCCAACCGGAAATTCCGACTGTACTGCATCAAAACCTGGTATCGCCCCCTGAGTATTGGTACCAGGCACCGCCGCAAAGCTAAATAGCCCTGGTACCGAATTAGCATTGCCACCCACCGTATAACTAGCACTGCCCTGTGCCTGAAAGTTATAACTGTTGTCGCTATTTTGAATCGGAGTCCGGTTTAAGTAAATAGACTTAGCCCCGGCTACCAAACCCTGAATAGTGCCTTCGCACAAAGCATCAATCAGCTTTACTGAAGAATCAGTCAGGATGGTATCCCGCTGTTCGCTATTGCCGCCGCCTTTACCCATAGTTCATTTGTCCTAAAAATAATCCACGCGCGTGGATTTTAGCGCTACCTTACCCATCTACAATAATTGCTTCACCACGGGCGATCGCACTCATATCCGCTTTCCCAGCCCTGGCTTGAGCTTTAGTATAGACAGTCAGTTGTTTACCGTCAGCCCGTACCATATTAGTCGGTGAACCATTCCCAGAAGCAGTATTTTCTGCTCGAAATAAGTTGCCAAGAGAACCGCGTTTTAGTTCAAACATCTTTTCGCCTAAAGATTTCGGCTTGCCATCAGCATTTTTTTCTTCCCGCCCCACACTGTCCATCAAAATTACCCGGCCATTATCTAGCTTAATCCGGTGGCCAAGGTAATTGGCTAATAGTTCCAGTGGGTTAATCTGCTCCGCCCCTTCGATCGGACTAATATCTTCAATCCCGCCAGCTGAGCGAAAAGCTTTACCCAGTTGGTCTTTAATCAGCAAAGAATTATAGTTGGTTTCTAAAGTGCCAATTTGTTGCTTATAACCGCTCACCTCTTCCTCTACCCGAGCTTTCAAGGCTCCCCATTGCTGGGTTTGCAACAGCGCTTCTTCTTCGATCTTGCGCTGGTTTTCTAGCATTTGCTGATACTTATCTGGGTCGATCGACTGTACCCGTTCTAGTTGAGTTTGCAGCTCAACCTGTCTATTTCTAGCTTCTTCTAGGGCTTTATCCGCCGCCGTTGCGCGGTCTCTTTCTTTATTCAAAGCAGAGAGTAGATTAGCCGGATCTTGATTGGTTGTAGTATTTCCACCAGTAGCTTTTTCACTGGTTCCACCAGCACCAGTGCCACCATCTTCATTAGCTGGTGCTTGAAGCACATTCTTTGGAGTCCACATATTTTTACTTTATTTGCTGCATGACAATACCAATTGATGATCCTAGCTTGCCTAGCTACCATTCGCCTGTGTATCAAGCAGTAGTTGATGACTGGAATTTTGTTAGTGATATGTACCAAGGCCGTCGCGCTTGGATAAAAACCAATGGTGAAATCATTGGGGATAAATCTAGTACCTATCTGCCGATCGAACCCAGTGAAGAAAACGAATCTTATAGCAACCGCTTACAACGCAGTTCCTACGAGCGCCGCTATGGAAACGCCATTGATGCTTTTGCCGGAATCTTGTCCCGGTTTTCAGTGACGGGCAATTTACCCAAGGGTTTAGCAGATTACATAGATAACGATATCGATCGCCTCGGTAATGGGTTATCTAAGTTTCTAATTCAAGCCGATATCGCTGCTCTGCGCGATGGCATTTGCTATATTCTGGTCGATTTCCCCCAACGGCCAGTTAGTAACAGTGGCCGAGAAATGACTTATTTAGAAGAAAAGGAATTAAACCTACGGCCTTTTCTGACTCTTTACGATGCCAAGCAAATAATTAATTTACAAGCCGAGAGTGCTACTGGGCAAAAAATTGAGTTAGTTAGTATTCGAGAGTTAACCTGGAAGCGTAATGGACGCTTTGGGGCGGAGTTAGTAGAAAGATACCGGGTCTTGTTTCCCGGTGGCGGGGAGCTGTACAAAGTTGTAATGGTGGGTAAAAAAGAGACCTTACAGCTCGAAACCAGTTGGAAATCTACTACCAGTCAAATTACCTTAGTGCCTTATTCGATCGGCATTGGTAGTGAAGGAATTTTTGGGGTACAACCACCTTTACTAGACCTGGCTTTGCTTAACCTCAAGCACTACCAAAAGAATTCTGAAAAAGATGAAATTATGCATAAGTGCAATATTCCAATCTTGCGATTAAATCGGACAGCTGGCCTACCCAAAACAACTAATGCCAGTACTGCCAAGAAAGAAGAACCGAAGATTGCGATCGGACCAAATACTATTTTGTGGAATGTGGACGCTCAATATATTGAACCTAGCGGTACAGCGCTATCTTTAACCATGAAAGACCTGCGCGAACTAGAAGCAGCCATGACCCAAAAAACTCTAGACTTTCTCACCTTGGGTGATGTCAGCCGCACAGCTACTGAGATTGTGCATTCTGCTGCCCCTTTGTCGGCTTCGCTAGCTGGCATGATTGTCGCCAAAGAGACGGCAGTACGGACTATTTTTGATTACTGGCAAATCTTTGCTGGTGGGAATGGTCATACTGCGGCGATCCAAATTGATGAAGGTGCCATTAGGTCAACCATTAATTCTGCCAATATCGATCGTTTAATGGCGCTGCGCCAAAACCAAGATATTAGCCAAAAGACTTTCTTAAAGCTGATTCAAGAGGCGCGGGTACTGCCAATTTCATTAGATATTGACCAGGAAATCACCATGATTAACGCTGAAAGAGTTAGAGGCGGGGCAGTCTAATAAAATTTGGCAAGTCTGCCAATGAAGCCGATGGAGCTGGTCAAAATCAAGAAAACCAGTGACCAGAATCTAAGGTCTTGGGCTTTCTGATTCGATTTGATATCAGTAAGCTCAGTCTGAATACCTTTGATTTCAGCATTAACTGTGTTAATTTTGCCCTCTAGATTAGCTTCGACACCATCAATTTTGCCCTCTAGTTTAGCTTCGACACCATCAATTTTGCCCTCTAGTTTAGCTTCAACATTGTCGATTTTGCCCTCTAGTTTGGCAAACCCTACTTCCATCTTTTTATCTAGCTCGGCTATCTGCTTCTGAGTAGCCAGCTGGCCAGCAGTAATGAGGTCTTTAAGCTGTTGTAAGTCAGTATCAGTAATAGTAGACATGTTAATTTAGAGATAGATAGATATTGAGTATTACTTGCAGCCCTGGCCTCACACGCCGGGGCTGCTTCTATGTTAACGGCTAATATAGTCCAACGTGCCTTCAATCCAATAGTAATTAAAAGTATGTTTACAACAGACGACATTTGGCGCATCATTGGATTCTTGGGGTTAGCAACGGATACAGTTCAGGTCACAGCCTTGCAAGTTAGGCTAGCTGAGATTGAAGCTGTATCTGTATTTCTGGCTACCCAAATTCAAAACGATTTAAGGCTACTCCAAGAATTAGATACTTCCTTGCAAAAGTATCTTGGTGTTACCAGAGCCGACATTATCGAATTTGACGCTAAACAGCGCGGGATGGGGCTAATTACCAGGTCTATCCAAATCATTCGGCGGCTAGCTAAAGTTTTAGGTATTGAGCCAGATTTAAGCGGCTTGCAAGAAATGTATGCCAGTATTGCTGGAAATGAGAATGATCAACCTTTGACTATCGGTAAGGTAAGAGCTTGATTAACCTCAAGCAGATTCAAAAACAGCTCAGCAAGCAAGCCGCCAAGTCTCCCCAACTGTATTTAGGCGATCGACAGTCGCAGCGCGATCGCTTTCTAACTGATGCTTTTGCTAGTGGCGGTCAAGGCTTTCTGAGCCGGATTCGCCAGTATGGCATGACCGAAAAATGTACGCCGATTATCTTGCGTCAGCATTACTGTGAGTATCTGCAATTACTAGGCGACTTGCGGATTAGTTGGGTTTTAACTACTGGACCCGCCCAAGTCGGCAAGACGCTCGGGCATACTTTTTTAATGATTGATAGTGTGGTCTGTGGCAAGCTCAATGGTGCCTGGTTCTACGACTCCCGCACTTCACTAGACCAATACGCTCCCATGCAATTTCGGCCACCAGTCGAAGCTTGGATTGCCAATATGGAAGCTGATGGCTACCAATTTCGGCGCGGTGGCGATCGCTCTATCAATACTCGCTACCAAGTAGATGGGGCTAACGCCATTTTTAGCTTTGTTTCTACTTCCAAGATGTCTCGGGCTGATGCTGGTGGCGCAGCAGCGGCGGCGGCGGCTTCTTCATTTCCAGCTGACTTTGCGGTGATGGAAGAAAGGTCGCAGTACGCGCCGGGGGCGGCTGATGTTTGTCTCGATCGCCTCGCCAATTCCATCATTCCGACCAAACCCCGCCGCGATTTAGGTACTTCTGGCGGGGGAATGGGTATTGAGGCCGATATGCTGGACTGTAATTATTATTTCTATCCCCATTACGATTGCCCCCACTGTGGCGGTAATTTTCCCCTCGACCCCAAGGGCTGTGTTTTGCAAGAAGTAGAGCGGGTGGATTTGTTGGGCAAAACCATCAAGACTCATTTATCAGATACTGGCAGGCCAATCGCTTGGCATCATCTCGACTCTTTAGACGCTGCCCAATCCGCCTATATTGGTTGTTCTAGCTGTGGCGAAGAGCTTAATAGCTTTATACGTTTAGACCATTCAAGGTATCGCTGCACCCAGACAGGCGTGTTTTTGCAAGATTTTTTAGATAGTTTGCCAGCGGGTACCCCAGAACGAGCCTTGAAAGTAGGCTTGCATATGTCACCCCTCACCCGCGAGGGTGATGGTCGTTCGATCGCTATTGAAATTATCCGGCGAGGTCTCACCACCAGTAACCCGGCTAACTGGCAACAACAAGTACTAGGGCACTACTCCCAGACCGATACTCTCAAACTCACTCACCTGATGATTCGCGATCGGATTGGGGCGGCGGTACCAGTTGGGGTAGAGCGTAATTACCGCATAGCTGGCATGGATATGGGGCGGCAAGAAGACTGGTTAACCATTATGGATATTTATCTACCCCCGGCCAACGCTGATTTAACCGTGGCGCAAATGGCCGAGCAGTCCATTCGGAATGTGGTCTATGCCGAGGCCGTCAAGCGATCAGATGTGCCCTTTATTTTGGAACAATGGCAAGTAGATTTTGGCCTAGTAGATAACGAACCCTCGATCGAAGCGGTGATGGATTTATGCGAAGGTACTTGTTTGCAAATGGCCAACCAAGTAGGCAAGGCCAAGCATTCTATTAAATACACCACTGTAAATGATGGCGGGTTGGAAATTCCCTGTTGGGCGGTGCGGAATGAAAAGTTTATGCTGGCGGTGTTTGAAGGTTTTACAACCCGCGCCTGGGATGGAGAGATTGCTTACCGAGTTCCGGCTAAATGGGAAAAATGGTTAACTGATTCATCTGAAAGATCGCCCATTGTGCATTTAACTGGACCATGGCGGGATGCTAGTAGCAGTTGGCACCGAGGTAAAAATAACTTAGACGACTATTACATGGCACTACTGTTTGCTGAAGCAGCTCTCTACCTCAAACTAACTGAAGATCATGAAGGTCAAGAAATGTCGATCGGCAGCTATATATCATGAAGGAAATATTCAGCAAAACTTCTCATGGCCAACGAAAATATGGAACAAATATCTTCAAAAATGGTGACTGCCGCTCGTAGGACAGTGCAAATATGGAAATCAAATCCTGACCTTACAGGTGAGCCGTCTTTCATCGTATTTAGTGACAAAAAGATGGACGAGAACGCGCCATTTAGATTCTATCTACTAGAAATCACTCCAGACGGCCTAACTTATGCCATTCATGCCCACGATATTCTAACTCTGGCAGGAGAAGAAAAACCAGAAATAGCCGCTGCTCGTGCCGAACTAATTAAACAATGGGCATCATAATGAAAACTATTCCTGGGTCATGAAAATGTCAGAACTCAAAAGTTGGGTATTAGGCTACAACCTCAAAGATAGCATCACCAACGCAGCAACTGTCCTGTTTGCTACTGGCTCAATTATTGTCGTAGCTGTCACTAATAATGTAGTTCCCAAAGAGTGGGAAAAATATGGCCAGACCGCGATCGGAATTAGCGGCTGCTTGGGTTTAGCAGTATCCGGGAAACGGGGCGATTTACAAGGTGGGCAGATTGATCAAGAGCCGCCAGCGCAGAAGATTTAGGCTTACTACTACCATTCCCAGCGGCCTGAAACATAGCAATTACAGCTACCGCGATTGCTGCCCAAAAAGCAGCGGCAATCATATTAAACCGAGAGCTAGCACGTTCTTCATTTTCCTTCAGCACTGCAATATCAGTCAGAGCTTGATTAAGTAATTGAGGTAGAGATTCCAGGCGTAAATCAGATTTAGACCGCTGGCGAATTTCTTGCTCAAGGCGTTCAGTATTGGTATTAGCTTGATGCTGAACAACTCTTAATTCAGCAGATATTCTAGACAACACGTCATCATGCCGATTGCTATAATCTACTGCCCGAGACAGTGCAATCCTAATTTCCAGTAATTCATCACGGCTCAGCTCGATCGACATTTATCACCTGTGCTTCGTCTGGTGTTGAAACCTTAAGCTTACGATCAATTATATTTAATACTCTTTGTAGCTGACGTTCAAATGCTTGCCGCTGTGGCTGACACAAAGATTTCATGATTAGCACCCATAACTAAATTTATCAGTACCTTAACAAAAAACCATCCCCAAGCAATAATATATGACGACTAGATATTAAAAACTATTCAGTCACAGAATTTAGCACTTCGGACACTAATAAAAAAATCCACGCGCGTGGATTTCTGACTAAACAATAAAACTCAAATTAATCATAGCGACTAGCCACAAATTTAATCATGGCCAGGGCTATAGCAAATCCCAAACAAAGACCCAACAAAAATGATGGCCACATAAAAACCTAACTGGCGATCGGTAACGGTTGAATCAAGTTAGAAATTCCCGCCACACAGCGAAAAACACAAAAAGGATGAGTCAAGCCAGCATCTCGAATATTTTCCAAGTAGCTTTCTAGTGGCTCATAATCTCGAATTTGTTGAACACTAGCAATCGTATTAATAGACTGGCGCAGTTGTTCGATCGCAAGTTTGCAGTTATTACCAACCAAGTTAATCTGCTGAGTGTTAGAGTCCAGCAGCAAGGTAGATAAACCAGCCAAGTTCAAAAGAACCTGCATCCCATTAGTAATCTGCCCAAATTCTTCCACCTTAAAGTATTCCCCAGACCCTGTATCAATCTCAATCCAACAGTTGGCCACTTAAACTGCTCTCCTATAAATAATATTTATCGTACCCAAAATCTAAATCACAAAGAATCTAGAACTAATTGCAATTTCTGCAAAATTCGCACCTGTTGCCGTCGAGGCAATTTACTAATTTCCCTCCAAATATTATTCACCAGACAACGAATTAACTTCTGAATTGGTTCAGCCCCAATATTATCTAAATCAAATAGCTCTAATTGCTGAGTAGCCACACAAGCATCACCACTTCAAAATAAGTGGTTCAATATTACTGACAATTCCCACAAGTTACTACTGCATTCTCATGACTAAATACCAAAAGATTCCCGAATTTATTCAAGCCTTCCAAATGACAGAGCAGGCACACAAAAATATTGGGTCTTGGCCAGAGTGGGCGATCGCTGCTCGAAGTAAAGATTCTCGTCAAATCGGTAGTATCTTTTTAACCAACCCTGAAAACGCTGAAGGCTCGTTTAGTATCCGCACTGAATACGATGTTTTCGAGATTCCTGAAAATTTTTGGTTAATCCAATTAGCTAGCGGAAGTTTCATGCTAATGCAGGATGAATTATTTAAGGCCGGATTCATACTAGCTGATGAAGAGGCTAAATCTAGTACCGGGACAA
>JAGVCD010000129.1 GCA_020059425.1 Chamaesiphon sp.
TTGGAGTTAATCTCCATCGCCACCAGCGCCGTGTTGGGGTAATTGTATTTGTCGTACTGCAATTCGGTGTAGGCTTTCCAAACCAACGAGTTGCTGAGTTTATCACTGGTGCTGTCGGCGGTGACTCGCTCTACCCGCAGCTGAATTAGTGAATATACGGCGGGTATTAATACGGTGCGCTGCACTTCAAAACCGCCCGCGCTTTTCTCATTTAGGGTTACTTCGTGTTGCAATACAAACAGACCAGAATTAACCTTTAGGTAAATCTTAAATTTCAGCCCTGTACCGTTAGTGTTGCCTTCATCATCAGTGGCCGTCAAGCGAGGAATGGCTAAAGTGAGAGCGATCGCATCCAAGTCCGGGGTAGTAATGCCAACAGTCACCGACCCCGTAGAAATTCGGATTTCTTGCCCTACCGGAAACTCTGACTGCACTGCATCAAAACCAGCGATCGCCCCTTGAGTATTGGTACCGGGCACTGCCGCAAAGCTAAACAAACCTGGTACTGAGTTAGCATTACCACCTACGGTATAGCTAGCACTGCCCTGTGCCTGAAAGTTATAGCTGTTGTCGCTGTTTTGGATTGGTGTTTTGTTTAGATAAATAGACTTGGCACCAGCTACCAAGCCCTTAATAGTGCCTTCGCATAAAGCATCAATCAGTTTTACCGACGAGTCAGTCAGGATGGTATCCCGCTGTTCGCTATTGCCGCCGCCTTTGCCCATAGTTCATATGTCCTAAAATAAATCCACGCGCGTGGATTATAGCGCTTCGCGTATTGTGAGGTTTCCTCACAATCGTGAGCGGCGCGTAGTGCTTCACTTTCGCCTGAGTTTTACTCAGGCGCTTGAGTGGCACGTAGCGCGTTCTTTACCCATCCACAATAATTGCTTCACCACGGGCGATCGCACTCATATCCGCTTTCCCTGCTCTGGCTTGCGCTTTAGTGTAAACAGTCATTTGCTTGCCATCAGCTCGCACCATATTAGTCGGCGAGCCATTTCCAGAAGAGGTATTTTCTGCTCGAAATAAGTTACCAAGGGAACCACGCTTCAGTTCAAACATCTTTTCACCTAAAGATTTCGGCTTCCCGTCAGCGTTCTTCTCTTCCCGCCCCACGCTATCCATCAAAATTACCCGGCCATTATCCAGCTTAATCCGGTGGCCAAGGTAGTTAGCTAACAGCTCCAGTGGATTAATCTGCTCCGCTCCTTCGATCGGACTGATATCTTCAATCCCGCCAGCTGAACGAAAGGCTTTGCCCAGTTGGTCTTTAATCAGCAAAGAATTATAGTTGGTTTCTAAAGTGCCAATCTGTTGCTTATAACCACTCACCTCTTCCTCCACCCGAGCTTTTAAAGCGCCCCATTGTTGAGTTTGCAACAGCGCTTCTTCCTCAATCTTGCGCTGATTCTCCAGCATTTGCTGATACTTATCTGGGTCGATCGACTGTACCCGTTCTAGTTGGGTTTGCAACTCAACCTGTCTATTTCTGGCTTCTTCTAAGGCTTTATCCGCCGCCGTTGCGCGGTCTCTTTCTTTATTCAGAGCAGAGAGTAGATTAGCCGGATCTTGATTAGTTGTAGTATTTCCACCAGTAGAAGCTTTTTCACTGGTGCCACCGCCGCCAGTCCCACCATCTTCAGTGACTGGTGCTTGAAGCACATTCTTAGGAATCCACATATTTTTACTTTATTTGCTGCATGACAATACCAATTGATGATCCTAGCTTGCCTAGCTACCATTCGCCTGTGTATCAAGCAATAGTTGACGACTGGAATTTTGTTGGTGATATGTACCAAGGTCGTCGAGCTTGGGTCAAAACCAATGGTGAAATAGTTGGAGACAAGTCTAGTATCTATCTGCCGATCGAACCCAGTGAAGAGAACGAATCTTACAGCAATCGCTTACAGCGCAGTTCCTACGAGCGGCGTTATGGGAATGCAATCGACGCTTTTGCAGGTATCTTGTCCCGGTTTGCAGCAACAGGTAACTTACCCAAGGGCTTGCCAGATTATATTGATAGCGATGTCGATCGCCTAGGTAATTCACTTGCCAAGTTTCTGATTCAGGCAGATATCGCTGCCCTGCGCGATGGTATTTGTTATATTCTGGTCGATTTTCCGCAGCGGCCAGTTAATAACGGTGGCCGGGAAATGACTTATTTAGAAGAGCAAGAACTAAACCTGCGGCCTTTTCTCACGCTCTATGATGCCAAGCAAGTAATCAATTTACAAGCCGAAAGTACTACTGGGCAAAAGATTGAGTTGGTCAGCATCAGAGAACTAACCTGGGAACGTAAGGGACGGTTTGGGGCGGAGCTGGTGGAGAAATATCGGGTGCTGTTCCCCGGTGGTGGGGAATTGTATCGGGTAGTAATGGTCGGTAAAAAGGAGACCTTGCAGCTCGAAGCCAGTTGGCAGTCCACCACCAACCAAATTACCTTAGTGCCTTACTCGATCGGCATTGGTAGTGAAGGAATTTTTGGAGTACAGCCGCCTTTACTAGACTTGGCTTTGCTTAACTTGAAACATTACCAAAAGAATTCTGAAAAAGATGAAATCATGCACAAGTGCAATATCCCCATCTTGCAGTTGAATCGAACAGCTGGTCTACCTAAGACCAGCAATGCCAATACTGCCAAAAAAGAAGAACCGAAGATTGCGATCGGACCAAATACTATTTTGTGGAATGTGGACGCTCAATATATTGAACCAACCGGGACAGCGCTATCCCTTACCATGCAAGACTTACGCGAGTTAGAAGCAGCTATGACCCAAAAAACTTTAGACTTTCTGACCTTGGGTGATGTCAGCCGGACAGCGACAGAGATTGTCCATTCAGCTGCGCCTTTATCGGCTTCACTAGCCGGGATGATTGTCGCGAAAGAAACAGCAGTTAGGACTATTTTCGATTACTGGCAAATCTTTGGTGGTGGTGATAGCCATACTGCTGCTATCCAAATTGATGAGGGTGCCATTAGGTCAACTATTAATTCTGCCAATATCGATCGCTTAATGGCGCTGCGTCAAAACCAAGATATTAGCCAAAAAACTTTCCTCAAGCTAATTCAAGAAGCGCGGGTATTACCTATTTCGTTAGATATTGATCAGGAAATCACAATGATTGCTGCTGAAAATGTGGTGCCAATATCTGTTCAGCCGAACAGCTAAAGTTTGCAGAATCTAGAGCCGAGGCAACTCTGGGGGCAAAATTGGGAATAGGTATTTAACGAAAATCGCCGTCAGTGCAGCTAATGCGGCCAAGGCCATACCTCGAAAAATAAAGCCCCAAAATCCTAGCTTAGTACGTTCTTCAATTACCGCAATTTTGCCTTCTAGATGCTCTCCAAGCTTGTCAATTTTACCGACTAGCTTGGCTTCAACCGTATTAATTCGTTCATCAAGCTGGTCAATCTTCCCCTCTAGGTGAGCAAATTTAACGTCAACTTTTGCAAATCCTACTTCCATTTTCTTATCTAATTCAGCAATTTGCTTTTGGGTAGCCAGCTGACCAGCCGCGATCAGGTCTTTAATCTGTTGGATATCGTTGTCAGTAACAGTAGACATGTTAGTTTGGGGATAGATTGAATGCTTGTTTTTAGAAACAGCCCTGGCCTCACATGCCGGGGCTGTTTCTATGTTAACGGTTAATATAATCCTCAGTACGTGCCACGCACGCTCCTGAGGTAACCTCAGGAGAACGTGAAGCACTCCAGCAGTAATTAAAAGTATGTTTACAACCGACGACATTTGGCGCATCATTGGATTCTTAGGGTTAGCAATGGATGTCGCTCAGGTCACAGCCTTGCAAGCTAGGCTAGCTGAAATTGAGTCTACATCTGTATTTCTGGCTACTCAGATTCAAGGCGATTTAAAATTGCTCCAAGAATTAGATACTTCCTTGCAAAAAAATCTTGGTGTTGTCAAAGCCGACATTATTGAGTTCGACGCTAAGCAGCGGGGAATGGGACTAATCACCAGGTCTATTCAAATCATTCGGCGGCTGGCCAAGGCTTTGGGTATTGAGCCAAATTTAAACGACTTACAAGAAATGTATGCCAGTATTGCTGAAAATGGTGATGATCAACCTTTGACTATTACTAAGGTCAGAGCTTGATTAACTTACGGCAAATTCAGAAGCAGCTCAGCAAGCAAGCCGCCAAATCTCCCCAACTGTATTTAGGCGATCGACAGTCGCAGCGCGATCGCTTTCTAACAAGTGCTTTTGCTAGTGGTGGTCAAGGTTTCTTAGCCAGAATTCGTAAGTATGGCATGACCGAAAAAGGTACGCCGATTATCCTGCGATCGCATTACTGTGAGTATCTGCAATTACTGGGCGACTTACGAATTAGTTGGGTATTAACTACTGGACCAGCTCAAGTAGGTAAAACCTTAGGCCATACTTTTTTGATGATTGATAGTGTGGTCTGTGGCAAGCTCAACGGTGCTTGGTTCTACGATTCACGCACTTCACTAGACCAATATGCTCCTATGCAGTTTCAGCCACCAGTAGAAGCTTGGATTGCCAATATGGAAGCCGATGGCTATCAGTTTCGGCGCGGTGGCGATCGCTCTATCAATACTCGCTATCAAGTAGATGGTGCCAATGCCATCTTTAGTTTTGTTTCTACTTCTAAAATGTCTAGAGCCGATGCTGGCGGGGCGGCAGCAGCAGCAGCGGCTTCTTCTTTTCCAGCTGACTTTGCAGTGATGGAAGAACGGTCGCAGTATGCACCGGGGGCGGCTGATGTCTGTCTCGATCGCCTCGCCAATTCCACGGTTCCGACCAAACCCCGCCGCGATTTAGGTACTTCTGGCGGGGGCATGGGCATTGAAGCCGATATGTTGGACTGTAATTATTATTTCTACCCCCATTACGACTGTCCCCACTGTGGCGGTAATTTTCCCCTCGACCCCAAGGGCTGTGTTTTGCAAGAAGTAGGGCGGGTAGATTTGCTGGGAAAGACCATCAAAACTCATCTCTCAGACACAGGCCGTCCAATCGCTTGGCATCATCTCAACCCCTTAGACGCTGCCCAATCCGCTTATATTGGTTGTTCTAGCTGTGGTCGAGAACTTAATAGCTTAATACGTTTAGACCATTCGAGGTATCGCTGTACTCAGACTGGGGTATTCCTGCAAGAGTTTTTAGATAGCTTGCCAGCGGGTGAACCAGAACGGGCTTTAAAAGTAGGCTTACACATGTCACCCCTCACTCGCGAAGGCGATGGCCGATCAATCGCTGTTGAAATTATCCGCCGAGGTCTCACCACCAGTAACCCAGCCAACTGGCAACAACAAGTATTAGGGCACTATTCCCAAACTGATACTTTGAAGCTCACTCACCTAATGATTCGCGATCGGATTGGGGCAGCGGTGCCAGATGTTGAGCGCAATTATCGAATTGCTGGCATGGATATGGGGCGGCAAGAAGATTGGCTAACTATTATGGATATTTATTTGCCGCCGAGTAGAGAAAATCTCACCGTAGCCCAAATGGCTGAGCAGTCAGTTAGGAATGTGGTCTATGCCGAGGCCGTCAAAAGGTCAGATGTGCCCTTTATTTTAGAGCAGTGGCAAGTAAATTTTGGCTTGGTCGATAACGAACCCTCAATCGAAGCGGTGATGGATTTATGCGAGGATACTTGCTTGCAAATGGCCAACCAGGTAGGGAAGGCCAAGCATTCCATCAAATACACCACTGTTAGTGATGGCGGTTTAGAAATTCCCTGTTGGGCGCTACGCAATGAAAAGTTTATGTTGGCAGTGTTTGAAGGTTTTAACAGCCGTGCTTGGGATGGAGAGGTTACTTACCGGGTACCAGCTAAGTGGGAAAAATGGCTAACTGATTCATCTGAGCGATCGCCCATTGTGCATTTAACTGGTCCCTGGCGAGATGCTGGTAGTGGTTGGCACCGGGGCAAGAATAATTTGGATGATTATTACATGGCGCTGTTGTTTGCCGAAGCAGCTTTCTATCTCAAGCTGACTGAAGACAATGAAGGTCAAGAAATGTCGATCGGCAGTTACATATCATGAACTAATCGAACAATGGGCATCATAAAAAAACTATTCCTCAGTCATGAAAATGTCAGAACTCAAAGCTTGGATATTCGGATACAACCTAAAAGATGGCATCACCAATTTAGCGGCGGCACTATTTGCCAGTGGCTCGATTGTAGTGGTCTGTACCACCAACAACGTGATGCCCAAAGAATGGGAGAAATATGGTCAAAGTGCGATCGGAGCTAGCGGGGTTTTGGGTTTGGTGGTATCTGGAAAGCGGGGCGATTTGCAAGGTGGTCAAATCGATGCGGAGCCGCCAACGCCGAAGATTTAGGCTTACTGCTATCATTGCCAGCGGCTTGAAACATAGCAATTACAGCTACAGCGATCGCTGCCCAAAAAGCAGCAGCGATCATATTAAACCGAGAGCTAGCCCGTTCTTCATTCTCTTTCAGAACTGCAATGTCAGTGAGCGCTTGACTCAGTAGATGAGGCAAAGCTTCTAGACGCAAATCCGATTTAGACCGGGCGCGAACTTCTTGGTCAAGCCGTTCGGTATTAGTATTGGCCTGATATTGAACTGCTTTTAATTCAACAGCAATTTTAGACAAAGCGTCATCATGTCGATTGCTATAATCTAACGCCCGGGACAAAGCAATTCTAATTTCCAGTAATTCGTCACGGCTCAGCTCGATCGACATTTATTACCTTTCTTTCATCTAATGAGACCTTAAGCTTACGATCAATTATATTAAGCACTCGTTCTATCTGACGCTCAAATGCTTGCCGTTGCGGCTGACATAAAGATTTCATAATTAGCACCTACTACGAGATTCTTCAGTACTTTAGCAAAAGATAGTCTGCAAGTAGCTCATAAAAAGCAAGCGGTATGTGCAACGACTAGATATTAAAAACCATACAGCCACAGAATTTAGCACTTTGGACACTAATAAAAAAATCCACGCGCGTGGATTCTTAACTAAACGATAAAGCTCAGATTAATCATACCGACTAGCGATAAATTTAATCATGGCTAGAGCTACAACAAATCCCAAACAAAAAACCGACAAAAATGATGACCACATAAAAACCTAATTCGCGATCGGTAGTGGTTGAATCAAGTTAGAAATCCCCGCCACACATCGAAAAACACACAAAGGATGGGTCAAGCCAGCATCTCGAATATTTTCCAAATAGTTTTCCAATGGTTCATAATCTCTAATTTGTTGAGTAGTAGCAATCGTATTAATAGACTGGCGCAGTTGTTCAATCGCTAATTTGCAATTATTGCCAACCAAGTTAATCTGCTGAGTGTTAGAGTCCAACAGCAAAGTAGATAAACCAGCCAAGTTCAAAAGAACCTGCATCCCATTAGTAATCTGACCAAATTCTTCGATTTTAAAGTATTCACCAGACCCTGTATCGATTTCAATCCAACAGTTAGCCACTTAAGTTTCGCTCCTATAAACAATATTTATCGTACCCAAAATCTAAATCACAAAGAATCTAGAACTAATTGCAATCTCTGCAATATTCGCAACTGCTGCCGCCGGGGCAATTTACTGATTTCCCTCCAAATATTATTCACCAAACACCGGATTAGCTTCTGAATAGGCTCAGACGCAATATCATCTAGGTCAAATAATTCCAGTTGCTGAATAGCCAAGCTAACATCATCACTCCAAAATAAGTGGTTCAATATTACTGATAATTCCTGCAAGCTACCACTGTATTCACATGACTAAATATCAGAAAATTCCTGAGTTCGTTGAAGCCTTCCAAATGACCGAAGAGGCTAGGTCTAATATTAAATCTTGGCCAGAGTGGGCGATCGCTGCTCATAATAAAGATTCTCGTCAAATCGGTAGTATCTTTTTAACCAACCCTGAGAACGCTGAGGGCACGTTTAGTATCCGAACTGAATACGATGTTTTCGAGATTCCCGAAAATTTTTGGTTAGTCCAATTAGCTAGCGGAAGTTTCATGCTAATGCAGGATGAATTATTTAAGGCCGGATTCATACTAGCTGATGAAGAGGCTAAATCTAGTACCGGGACAA
>JAGVCD010000222.1 GCA_020059425.1 Chamaesiphon sp.
CTGGTACCGGACTATAGTTATAAGTCGAACGTTCGTTTACTGGTGGACCAGCTCCTTCCCACAGCCGGAAGCTCTTATTCAAACTAGCTCCGCCTTGCAAACGGGTCAAATTAGTCCGCCCATCACTACCGGCCAAATCAGTCCGATCAGTATTGGCATTAAAGATGTCTGCCCCGGCAAAATATTTCAGGTTAATGCCAGTACCACCTAGATCAATAGTGGGTGAAGTGATCTTGGCACCCAGGCTACTCTGCACGTCTTGAAAACCTAGAGTACCATTAGAAACCCGATCGCGGTAGGCTCCACTGATTTCAAAATTATGCTTACCGCTGAGCAAATCCAATTCTTGATTGAATGCCAGACGCGATCGCAAGGTATTACCGATCCGACTAGGTTCTAGACTAGTGACATCCATCGAGCCTTTAAGGGTACTGCCCGGTGCCAAAATAGCATCCAAATTAGTTTTCACACCAAAGGAGTCCAGACTCAAATACTGATTTTGGCTAATTGCCCGTTGCAAATAGTACTGAGGCAGCACCGTTAAGCGAAAATTTTTCTGGAGAATTGGGTAAAAACTTCGTTCTAAATACAATCCCCCCCGATCATCGTTATCGAAGCCCACCCCAAAAGGATTAGTATCTCGACCCAACTGATTCAGCGATAGCTGGCTGACCACCAACGGCAAACTAAAGCCTTGATCGATCGTCACCCGAGGATTGGCAGCTGTGACCTGGTTATCTTCTGCCGATACGCTTTCTACACTGATTTGATCGGCACGCACCTCTAATTCTGGCGGCGAGAACGGATCATTAGTCAGTCGTACCTCCTTACCGGACAAAGCTTTGCCATCAAATTCCAACTGATTGGCTTTATAGCGCAACCTAGTCACCGTACCCGAGGGTTTCAGCGCTGGCTGAAATTCAATTTCTCGATCGGAACCAATCGTCAAAGTACTAGATCCAACACCCGTGAGCCGCCGCACTGGCTGCTCCTGTTGCAGCTTGTCTGCAAAGGGTGGATCGGTGAACTCACCACTGGCCGCAGCCACTCGGGGCACATTCAAATCTCTAGCGATCGATGGCTGAAAAATTTCGCCGCCAGCGGTGGTAATAGAACCTTTATCATTACCAAAGTCATAGTCAAACTTTTCACCAGTCAGAATCTGTTGACCCCGTTTCAAAGAAACATTGCCAGTGGCCACCGCTTTTTTGGTCTGCAAACTAACTTCTAATCGATCGGCCTTCAGCAAGGCATTGCGAAAGCGCATCACCACTTTTCCGCTGGCTGTAATGACTTGTGCGGTATTGTTGTATTCTTGCTGCTCGGCCTGGAGTTCTACTACTCCCGATACTGGTAAAGGAGGCTTTTGCTCCGCTGCATTGTTTGCGGGCTGCTCTGGGGCGGCGGGTGCCGGAGGTGAAGATTCTGGATTTGGAGTTAGAGGTGGTGGTGGCACGGTTGCGGGTGTCTGTGCCAATACTCGCTGTGATGAACCGGTGATCTTACGGATAGAGGATCTCGGCTGGGTACTACTAGCCTTTGCCCCTGCCAATCGTTGGACATTCAGGTGGCAGCTCAGATTGGCTGGCTCACAGATATAAATATTGGCAATATTAGAAACCGGTGGAACATCAACCATATGAACTGGGAAAAGTTTGATAGTATAAAGACCGTCACGGCCAACAGGAAGCCCCTATTTCCATGGGTGTTGCTGTGAGCGGAAACAGGGGCGTTAGATTTTTGAATAACCGCAATCTAGTCAGACGAATCACGTTGATTAGGGTTCCGAGCGGGGTCATTGGAAAGAAAGCCAAAGATGAATATCAGTAGGAAAAAAGCGACGACTACATTAACAACGATTTTTAAAGTAAACATATAAAGCCAGTAACTCCCAGTATTGAGAAATCTTACAAATATTTGATCCCCATCATAACCGATCAATGGCTAGGTATCTAGACCGCAGACAGAATCAACCCAACTAGCAAGCGGCAGCCATTCACAAAATCAGCGCCAGACTGCGGTTTTTTGCCAGATAACTGTACCTGTTGCAGCAGCAAGTAACCCTCCCCGGTTTGAATTACTGGTCCTTGACTCTTAATTATCCAGGCGATCGATCCTACCTGACCGACAGGCAAATCGGCGGAAATATCCCCAGTCCAGTAAGGTAGAGCCAAAGGTACAGCCTGCAAAATCTTGACTGGTTGGTCGCGCAGTAAAAAATAACAGTCTGGATAAAAACCACGGATTTGATTATGCAGTTCGATCGCACTGCGCGACCAATCTAGTAGCCAATCAGTTTTCCGAATCATGGCTGCATAGGTAGCCTGAGAGTCATCTTGGGGTTGCGGCGTAAGGAAGGGTAACTGCTGCAAAGTCTGGATCAGCAGCTCCGCACCACTCTTTGCCAAAGTTTCGCCTAGTTCCTGGGCATTGGTTAAGGGGGACACTGCCACCGAGACGGTCAGAAGCATTGCTCCCGTATCCATTCCAGCATCCATCAGCATGGTAGTAATCCCCGTCTCCGTAACACCATCCACCAAGCACCGTTGAATCGGTGCCGCACCCCGATAAGCTGGCAATAGCGAGCCATGGACATTGATACAGCCCCATTTGGGGATATCTAAAATTTCCTGAGATAAAATTTGTCCGTAGGCCACCACCACAAAAACATCGGCTTGGAGACTGCGCAACCAATCGATGGTCTCGATCGATTTCTTAATACTTACGGGCTGCTGAACTGCCAATTGATGCTCTGTGGCCACCGCCTTCACGGGTGACGGCCACAGCTGATTCCCCCGCCCCCGCTTGCGATCGGGCTGAGTAACCACCCCCACTACTTTCAGATCAGGCTGGGTTACAATTTTTTCTAAAGTAACCACAGCAAATTGCGGCGTGCCCAAAAAAACTATTTTCATTTATGTACTGGTAGTAATACCCCGACGGTTCATTTGATTCATGAAGTATTCTTCCAAAGAAAGCCGGGATTGTCTGATTTCAATCAGTTGAGCGCTCATCAAGCGCAAAGTCGCCAAGAACTCTTGGGGTTCACCACGCAATTGACCACACCATTCACCATTCTCGATCACCAAATCGGTAATCCAGCGCTGGAGAATATCCGGACTGCCACCGCATCCCCGCACCACATAGCCACCCTCATCTTTGTTTAATAATTCATTAATAGTACCGCAGGCAATCAATTCACCTCTAGCCAAAATCCCCACTCGATTACAAACTTGTTCCACTTCACTCAAAACATGGCTATTA
>JAGVCD010000208.1 GCA_020059425.1 Chamaesiphon sp.
AATATCCACACCATCTTGAATGTAAGGATTCCCGGCTTTGCCAATTTTGGCAATCTTCCCTTCCTTAATACCCACATCAGCCTTGATAATCCCCCACCAATCCACAATCAAAGCATTGGTAATGACTGTATCCACTGCACCATCGGCGTTAGTAATCGGTGATTGCCCCATCCCATCCCGAATCACCTTACCACCCCCAAACTTGACCTCTTCCCCATAAGTCGTGAGATCGCGCTCCACTTCAATAATTAACTCTGTATCAGCCAAACGCACCCGATCGCCCACAGTCGGTCCATAAGTTTCAGCATAAGCACGGCGATTCATCCGGTAAGTCATAAATAATCTCAAGTAACTATAAAATACAGTGAAAATTTAAATATCAATAATGCCTGAAATCGATTTGTTAGACAGCACCTACTTTGATAAATGTCTGGTTTGTCTTATATTGCTTTGAACTATTGACCCTTTGCGCGGGGAGTTTGAGGGGGGCGCTGTCGCACCTCAATGGGGGGTCTGGGGGTCAGAACCCCCAGATTCAGGTTCCTCTAATCCAATAAAAAGTCTTCCAAAGTTCGCCAAGAATCTTAATCAAGAAGTTAATCCAACGAACCATTAACCAAACCATTAAAACCATAAATCTCCCGACTCCCCGCCACCGCCACCAACCCCACCTCCCGCTCATCCCCCGGCTCAAACCGCACCGCTGTCCCCGCCGGAATATTCAACCGCATCCCCCGCACCGCCTCCCGATTGAACAACAAAGCACGATTCACCTCATAAAAATGAAAATGGGAACCCACCTGAATCGGTCGATCGCCAGTATTGGCCACCTGGATCGTAGTCACCAAACGACCAGCATTGATTTCAATATCACCATCATCAATAATCAATTCACCCGGAACCATCAACTTCACTCCTAAAACTATTTTATTTTTATCTGAAATTTATCATCCAATAATTCATCGAATAGGAGAATGCACCGTGACCAACTTAGTCCCATCCGGAAAAGTCGCTTCTACCTGAATTTCATCAATCATTTCCGGAATACCGGGCATCACATCACCTCGACTCAGTAAAGTCGTTCCATAAGTCATCAATTCAGCCACCGTTTGGCCATCCCGCGCTCCTTCCAGAATCGCAGCGGTAATGTAAGCCGTAGCTTCCGGGTGATTGAGCTGAAGTCCTCTGGCCTTACGTCTTTCAGCTACTAAAGCTGCCGTAAATATGAGTAGCTTATCTTTTTCTTGAGGGGTTAACTGCATAAAGCCCAGCCTGTCGCGGAGAATTGTAGGCTATTTTAGCCGAAAACTGGCTAAAGACTTTACCCCTGTCCCTGGAAAGCTATATGGTAAGGATAGTTTGTGAATCCCGCATCGATCGTGAATAGTTCTAAACCCTCAGTTTGCTTTACCCTTGGTACCAGACCCGAAGCGATTAAACTCGCCCCAGTGATTAAAGCCTTCCAACAATCACCGCACTTTCAGACCCAAGTGGTACTGACCGGCCAGCACCGCGAAATGGTCGCCCAAGTCATGGATATTTTTGGCCTGCAAGCCGATCGAGACCTAGACATTATGCAACCGGGGCAAACCCTCACCGATATTACCCAGCGCAGTTTACAGGGTCTAGAAAAATTATTTAAAGAAATTCAGCCTCAGCTGGTGATTGTACAGGGCGATACTACCACCGCCTTTGCTGCCGCTTTAGCCGCTTTTTATCAGCAGATTCCGATCGGACATGTCGAAGCTGGTCTGCGTACCGATCACTTATTTGATCCCTACCCAGAAGAAGCCAACCGACGCTTGATTTCTCAAATCGCCCAACTGCACTTTGCCCCCACAGACTTATCAGTCGCCAACCTCCAAAAGTCATCGGTAACTGGGGAGATTCATCTCACTGGTAACACCGTGATTGATGCGCTATTGACTGTCGCTGCCCAGCAGCCCGACTGTCCGATTCCGGGCTTAGACTGGTCAAAATATCGCACTATTTTGGCCACCGTGCATCGCCGGGAAAACTGGGGGGCTCCGCTGCAAAATATTGCCCAAGGCTTTTTGAAAATTCTAGAGCAATTCCCTGATACAGCTCTACTGTTGCCCTTGCATCGTAATCCAACTGTCCGCGAGCCACTCCAAAAACTTTTGGGCGATCACCCGCGTGTTTTTCTGACCGAGCCTTTAGATTATCCGCAATTGGTAGGCGCGATCCAGCGTTGTCATTTGGTACTATCTGATTCTGGCGGTCTCCAAGAAGAAGCTCCAAGTTTAGGCAAACCCGTTTTGGTGCTCAGAGAAACCACCGAACGACCAGAAGCAGTCTCTGGGGGCACTGCCCAGCTAGTGGGCACTGATAGCGCCAAAATAGCTGCTACCGCCGCAGAACTATTAAACAATGCCGCCGCTTATCAGCAAATGGCCAATGCCATCAATCCCTTTGGGGATGGCCAAGCTTCTGAGCGAATTTTATCGATCGCCGAAAAATATCTTAGCTAAAACTTCTACTTAATCTCGCCCAGACCCGCTAGTAATAATCACTATCCCCATCGCTTACAATGTCCGTTCATCTCAATTTACAAGAGAGATTGTTTCCGGCTCTGTGGCAATTACTGCAAACAGCTGCCCAGTTAGCGCAAGAGCGCGGCTGGCAATTATATTTAGTGGGCGGCGTAGTGCGAGATTTAATCTTGGCTCCCGAACCAGCTCAGTTGCTAATTGCCGATTTGGATTTGGTAGTGGATGGCTGCGATCGATCAACTGATGTCCAAGCCGGAGTAGAACTAGCGACAGCGTTGCACCAACTCTATCCCGCTGCTCACCTAGATATTCATGGCCAATTCCAAACAGCGGCGCTGCAATGGCAGCAAGATCCAATCTTGGATAGTTTAGGTATAGATCTGG
>JAGVCD010000429.1 GCA_020059425.1 Chamaesiphon sp.
TATTGCAACTTAGGAGTTTCCTTAGATGTTAGATGCTTACACTAAAGCAGTTTCTCAAGCAGATGCACGAGGTGCATTTGTTGCTGATGCTCAGATTGATGCCCTAAAAGCGATGGTGGCTGATGGCACCAAGCGGATTGATGTAGTTAACCGCATCACCTCCAGCTCTTCTGCAATTGTGGCTGATGCTGCCCGCGCACTGTTTGACGATCAACCTCAGTTGATTGCTCCCGGTGGTAATGCTTATACCAACCGACGGATGGCTGCTTGCTTGCGGGATATGGAAATCGTTTTGCGTTACGTTACTTACGCAGTTTTTGCTGGTGATGCCAGTGTATTGGATGATCGTTGTCTGAACGGTTTGCGTGAAACTTACCTCGCCTTGGGCGTACCTGGTGGCTCAGTAGCTGAAGGTATCAACAAAATGAAGGCTGCTGCGATCGCAATCGCTAATGATCCTAGTGGCATCACCAAAGGTGACTGTAGTTCTCTGATGGCTGAACTAGGTGGTTACTTCGATCGCGCAGCTTCTGCTGTCGGTTAATTCTTTTAGTTAACCAATCACAAGTTAAATTTTGCACATTTTTGCACAATCATTTATTTGAGAGATAAGTAAAGTATGAAAACTCCTTTAACCGAAGCTGTAGCTACCGCTGATTCCCAAGGTCGTTTCCTGAGTTCTACTGAGCTTCAGGTGGCTTTTGGCCGTATTCGTCAAGCTAATGCTAGTTTGGATGCTGCTAAAGCGCTTAGTTCCAAAGCTCAAGGTTTGGCTGATGGTGCTGCTAACGCAGTCTATAGCAAATTTCCCTACACTACCAGCATGACTGGCAACAACTACGCTTCTACTCCCCGTGGTAAAGCCAAATGTGCCCGTGACATTGGTTACTATATTCGGATGATATCTTACTGTCTAATCGCTGGTAGCACTGGTCCAATAGATGACTACCTCATTGGCGGTTTAGCTGAAATTAATTCTACTTTTGACCTGTCTCCTAGCTGGTATGTAGAAGCTTTGAAACACATCAAGGCTAACCATGGTCTTGCTGGCGATCCAGCCACTGAAGCTAATACATATATAGATTATGCCATTAACGCCTTAAGCTAGTTGGCTTCTAAGTCCCAGAACTGTCGGGGGTCTTTCCTGCTCATGTAGTGGGGTGATCGTCTGTAGTTCTGGGATTGTTGTAATCATATGTAAATTAAGGAATTAAAACTATGACAAGTCCGATGTCTGCTAGACAGTTAGGGTTTGAACCCTTTGCGGGTAAAGCGGCAGTAGAAATGCGTGCTAACTGGTCGGAAGATAATGTGCAAGGAATAGTGCGGACTGCCTATCGGCAGGTTTTTGGCAACGATCACATTATGGAAAGCGAACGATTGACTAATGTAGAATCGCTCCTACGGAGGGGCGATATTTCCGTCCGGGATTTCGTCCGGGCATTGGCTCAATCGGAACTATATAAACAAAAATTCTTTTATTCTACTCCTCAGGTGCGGTTCATCGAATTGAACTTTAAGCACTTACTAGGACGCGCTCCGGCCAATGAAGCGGAGATTACTGAACATGTCAATCGGTTCATTGATCATGGCTATATTGCTGAAATAGATTCCTATTTTGATTCTGAGGAATATCAAGAAAGTTTTGGCGATGCGATCGTGCCTTACTATCGAGGTTTTGATACCCAGCGCGGCCAAACTTCGGCTGGTTTTAGCCGGATGTTTAATTTGTATAAGGGTTATGCCAATAGCGATCGCGCTCAAGGTAGTAACAAAGGTAGTTCCTTAACAGATGAACTGGGTCGCAATTCGGCAACTCCAATTCGTACTGCTAACTTAGGACGGGGTTTAGCTGGCAATGCCAAGGGCGATCGCGAGCAATTGTACCGCGTCCGCATTGTCCAAGCTAATCGCAGCCGTACTACCCAAATTCGGCGGAGTGTCAGCGAAATCTTAGTGCCTTACGAACAGCTTTCGGCCACTTTGCAACGTCTCAATCAACGGGGTAGCCGGGTGGTGGGGATCGATCGAGCTTAATAACAACTAATAATTAGGAAGGAGCAAAATCTGTGGCGATTACAACCGGCGCTTCTCGCTTGGGCACTAGTGCCTATAGTGATAGTAAGCCTCTCGAACTCCGACCTAACTGGTCGGCAACAGATGCCCAAGTCGTGATCCGGGCAGTCTACCGTCAGGTCTTAGGTAACGACCACTTGATGGCTAACGAACGGTTAATAGGACTAGAGTCTCTACTTTGCAATGGTCAAATTACCGTGCGAGAATTCGTGCGGGGAGTGGCTAAGTCTGAGTTATACAAAACTAAATTTTTATACCCAGTCTTTCAAACCCGGGCGATCGAACTGAGCTTCAAACATTTCTTGGGACGTGCACCCTATGATGAGTCTGAAGTAATTGAACATCTCGATCGATACCAGAATCACGGCCATGATGCCGATATTGATTCGTATATTGATTCAGAAGAATATGACACCAATTTTGGTGATGCAATCGTCCCCTACTACCGGGGTTTTGCTACTCAAGTAGGCCAAAAGATGGCTGGATTTCCTCGGATGTTTAGTCTCTATCGGGGCTATGCTAACAGCGATCGATCGCAGATTGCTGGGACTAAATCTCGTTTAGCTACCGAATTAGGTAGTAATACCACAACATCTGTAATTCCGCCTTCTGGTGGTAATGATGGATTTGCCTATCAAGGGGTGGCTAATAGCGCGATGCCCAATCGGGTTTTTGGTCGTTCCAGCACGGGTGATTCTAACCGTCTTTACCGAATTGAAGTATCTGGCATTAGTCTGCCTCGTTATCCTCGTGTGCGCCGGAGCAATAAAGAATTTGTTGTTCTTTACGAACAACTCAACAGTACACTCCAGTACATTAACAAGATTGGTGGCAAGGTAGCGAGCATCACGATTGCTTAGCTTACTAACGGGTGGGTTTTTGACAGTATTTTGATTGGATAAACCCACCCATATTTTATGATATTTAAATAATTTAGTTAAAGAGGAATTGAACTATATGTTAGGACAATCAGCCTTTTCTGCCAGTGCTACTGCAGGCAACCGCATTTTTGTTTATGAAGTAACTGGATTACAGCAAAACGAAGTAACAACCCAATGCGACTACCAAATTCGCACCAGTGGCAGTACCTTTGTGCAAGTCCCCTTAAATCGTATGAACCAAGCCATGCAGAGAATTGTAAATTCTGGTGGGAAAATTGTGAGCATTCGACCTATTGGCCAAGAAGGGGAGTTACCCAAGATATCTTCAGAAGAAAAAAAGAAAAAATCACCGGACTCATAGCTGGAATTCGTTAGAAATAATAAAATATGGATGAAAACTTCCCCCGGAACTGGAAAGTTTTCATCCATATTTTATTGGAGATAATTACCCATTGGCTTGAATGGTCAACACAGCCAATTTTGCTAGTATCTGGCAAGAAGAATCTGAATAGCTATATTATTTTTATTTTTTCTCTATATCGCTTTCCCAAATTACTCACAAGAATCTCACATTTTAGATTTAGCATGTAGCCCATTAATAAATTCAGATTTAAGATCAGGAAATATTTTATGGCTTATCCACATATCATGGTGGGCACTTTACCCTCGCAATCAGCAGTCAAAATGGCCATCTTTAGATTAAGAAGAATCGGCTTTGATCTGAAAAAACTTTCAGTTATGGGTAAAAATAGCCCAATATCCACCACTGATGATAAATTATTTCCGTTGCCCACTCGTTCTAACAATCTGCCTAATTTGAGTGACAGTTTATTTGGGACTTTATCTGGGTCCGGGATGCTTTTCATGCGTGATGTAGGTCTGATTGTAATTGCTGGCCCCATAGCCGGGGTGTTAGCTGCTTGGCTACAAAGAATCATGGTGAACCAGAATGCTCAGATGACGATCGGCGGGATTGTGGGTGCAATGGCTGCCCTAGGAATTTCCCGTCCGGAAGCACTGTCCTTGGAGGCTGGTATCAAAGCTGGTGATTTTATGGTCATGGTGGCTGGCAGTAATCTTGAGCAGCAGCAAGTTCGTCAAGTGTTGACCGAGATCTCTGCTGAAATATTGGCAGAAATGCCGATGTCGATCGCTGGTTAAGAATATGCCACAAATACCATTACAATTAGGGTCTGGTTCACCAATCCCCTCCTGATAATTCAATTATGGATAGCACTACAATTCCTGTCACCCTGCTTACCGGCTATCTGGGTGCCGGTAAAACCACTCTCCTAAATCGGATTCTGACTTATGAGCATGGCAAGAAAATTGCTGTTATTGTCAACGAATTTGGGGAGGTAGGGATCGATCATCAGTTAGTGATTGACGCTGATGAAGAAATTTTTGAAATGAATAATGGTTGTATTTGTTGTACTGTTCGGGGTGATTTAATTCGGATTATTGGTAATTTGATGCGTCGCCGGGATAAATTTGACCATTTAGTGATTGAAACTACTGGCTTAGCCGATCCGGCACCAGTGATCCAAACCTTTTTTGTGGATGATGATGTGCAAGCCCAAACCCATTTGGATGCAGTGGTTACGATGGTTGATGCCAAGCATATTGCCCAGCATTGGGATGCGGAGGAAGTGCAGGAACAGATTGCTTTTGCGGATGTGATTGCGCTCAATAAAACAGATTTGGTGACCAGTGAAATATTAGATCAGTTAGAACAAAAAATCCGCCAGATGAATGCGATCGCCAAAATCTATCGGACGCAAAATGCCGAGTTAGATCTCGATCAAATATTGGGTGTTTCCGCCTTCAACTTGGATCGAGCCTTGGAGATTGACCCCGATTTTTTGGGAGAAGAAGCTCACCAACATGATGAGACTGTTCGTTCGATCGCCATTGTCGAACCCGGTGCTGTTGAAGGCGAAAAGCTCAATCAGTGGATGAGTAAGCTAGTCGAAACCCAAGGACCAGATATTTTCCGGATGAAGGGAATTTTGAATTTGGTCGGTCAAGAACAAAGATTTGTGTTTCAGGGAGTACATATGATTTTTGATGGCCGTCGCGATCGAGACTGGAAACCCAGCGAAACTCGTCAAAATCAACTGGTTTTCATTGGTCGTAATCTCCAAGCAGCCGACCTCAAAGCCGGTTTTGAAGCTTGTTTAGTTGGTTCTTGATCAAGCCATTTTGGGGATCAAATAATAATACCAAAA
>JAGVCD010000237.1 GCA_020059425.1 Chamaesiphon sp.
AAGGTCGTCAACGTTGTGAATAATGCACCAGCGAATTTGATTGTTAATGGTGTAAAGTCTAGTTATGATTTGAATTCTGTTTTGTCGATCGATAGCGGCTCGGTGACTGATAATAATGGTTGGCAAGATGTCAGCAAGGTGGACTTTTGGTTAACTGATGCTAAAGGAAAACGGATTGAATTAGATGATGTCAAGAGCTTTGACACTAATGGTCAAAATTCTGCTAAGTTCAAATACAGCAATAGTTTGACTGGGATTGCTGTTGGTGAATATAAATTAAATGCTATGGCTTATGATCAACTAGGAGCAACCAGTAAGCAGTTTACTAAAGGTTTTAAAATTATAAACAATGCACCCCAAACCTTAGCAATTAAAGGTGTACAATCTAGTTATGATTTGAATTCTACCTTGTCGATCAACAGCGGTTCAGTAACCGACAATAATGGCTGGCAAGATGTCAGCAAGGTAGACTTCTGGTTGACTGATGCTAAAGGAAAGCGGATCGAATTAGACGATGTAAAGAGCTTTAGTGCCAATAATGATCAAAATTCGGCTAGCTTTAAATATAGTACTAGTCTGAATGGAATTGTTGGCGGTGATTACAAACTAAATGCTGTTGCTTATGATCAAGCTGGAGCAACCGGCAAGCAGTTTTCTCAAGGCTTCAAGGTTGTGAATAATGCGTCCCCCATTTTGGCAATTAGTGGCGTGCAATCCAGTTACGATTTGAATTCTAGCTTATTGCTAGATAGCGGTTTAGTAACCGATAATAATGGTTGGAAAGATGTCAGTAAAGTGGACTTTTGGTTGACCGATGCTAAAGGCAAACGGATTGAGTTAGATGATGTAAAAAGCTTCGCTACTAATGATCAAAATTCGGCAAAGTTTAAATATAGTGCTAGTCTAAGTGGCCTTGCCATTGGTAATTATAATTTAAATGCGATTGCCTATGATCAAGCTGGAGCCGTTAGTAAGCAGTTCACTCAATCTTTAGCAATTGCTCGTAGTGCAGCCCAAAACCAGGTATTTCAAAATTGGTTAGAGTCCGGCCTAAAAGATGCTGGTACGATTGACTTAACTCGGACAACTGCCGAGGATGGGAAGCTAGATCGTAATGAAGTACTAGCTATTTTGAAGGGTATGGAAGACGGTGGCGTAGTTGATGATTCTGAGCTATCCGATCTGAAAAGTTTGATTGCCACTAACGATTCTGCTCTTTTCACTATCTCTGAATCCGTCCGATATTTGGCTGACAAAATTGCGATCGAATCAGCTCCTAACTCTACTACCGAGCAATTTGAGAATGCGATCGGCAAGTGGTTGAAAGGCACGATCGCTCCCACGGCTAAATTTAATGGAACAACTATCCAGTACGATCGAATTACGGGGAGTCTGTTTGGCAAGAGTAACGAAGCCCGCATTGGTGACATTGATCAGGGCGGTCTGGGTGATTGTGTATTGTTAGCATCTTTAGCTGCAACCTTTGCCCCTCAATTGAATGACGCTGGTAATAGTAGTAGCACCACCATTAATGACATGCTGATCGATAATGGTGACAATACTTACTCTGTGCGTTTCTTTAACCAAAAAAATAAAGCTGAATGGGTAACAGTTGATAATCGATTAGCTAAAGAAGCTCCGGGTGTGTTGAGAGCAAGTAAGAGCGGTGGTCTGTGGGTTCCTGTTATTGAGAAAGCCTATGCCCAATGGTTTGAATTTAATAGAGGAACTAGCACCAAGACTGGCTGGGAATTTATTGGTAATGGTGATTACTACAACGTTGGTTTACAGCGTATTACCGGTCGCACTAATCAATCCTATTGGAAAAATGATTCTAACGACTATAGCTTTACTCTAATCAAGGAATCCTTGGCCAAAGGGCAGGCAATAATGGCTGGTAATGCACAGGATACTTCCAAATTCATTCTTGGTCATGCCTATAGCGTTACCAATGCTTATCTCGACAGCAATGGCAAAGAGCGGGTCGTCGTGCGCAATCCTTGGGGAATTGATAAAGACTATAGTAAGGCTGTAAATGGCGCTAACGATGGATTTATTGACTTGTCTTTTAGTGAATTTCGTAGCTTTGACGAAGTAAATATTGCTTAGTAAAGGTGATTTTTCCAGTTTTGAATATGAGTGTTGAATTGTCTTGACTCTGATCATCCTTGTGCCTGAATGCGTGGGGATGATCATTTTTCTTATACCATTAATCACATCTATTCAATTATCGAGGTGCAGCGTTGGGATGTCGAACTTCAATTGTTCTAACAGATTGTTTCTCTTTCTGTTCCAATTTTACCCACTGCTCAAGATCGATGTCCTGCGCTAAAAGTATGATCGTCACATTTTTCGTAGTGAATTACTTCTCTATTCGGGCTTTGAAGGTGTTTGGCCAACTTGCTGGAGTGATATCTATTCTGGAAATTGATTTTTCAGCTCTGCCAAGCTACCCCAGCGACCATCCAGTGAAACAGGCAGTGACTCTTTAGCTGCTGCTGCCTCACCGGTCGCTAGACCAGGGCATTTTTGATCGCAGAGTTGCCGATGTGGAAAAGCTAAATACAATTGTTCATATAGCCATTCTTCTGGTGAAAAATGCCCACTGGGTGCTACGGATTCGACCAACTCGTCAAAATCTACCCGTAGTTCGATCGGACCTTGATATTCTCCACCGGCTGCCGCATCTAGCCAGATAATTTCATTGGTGTTGAGTTTTAGACGTTGGTTGTATTGATTCAAACATCGATCGCAGGTTAAGTTGATGATGGCATCAGCTGTTGCTGACACATTCAGGAATGTACCTTGATGTTTAACTACTATCTCGCCGCGCACTGGAGTTAGAGTTACTAAATCCAACACAAATTGGTCTACCGGAATTTTGAGGGTGTGATCTTCACAGCGCAGAAGGTGAGGAATAAAAACCGTTTCCATGGAATTAGCTACTTTAGGTTACGAATTCTCTGGACTGTTTGCTAGCTTCACCACCAATCTTCGATCGGC
>JAGVCD010000103.1 GCA_020059425.1 Chamaesiphon sp.
AAAATTGACAATATGTTGGTGGCGGGTAAGAGCATCGCGACTAGTCATGTGGCGGCAGCGGCTTATCGGGTGCATTCTTTTGAATGGTCGGTGGGTGCCGCTGCCGGGACGACAGCGGTCTTTGCTTTGGAAAAGGGATTGATGCCTTATGAGTTGGTGCAGGATTTGCCGAAGCCAGCGCCGCAGTTGCAAGAGCTGCGTAAGCGTTTAGAGTCGCAAAATAATCCGACGATGTTTCCAGGGACTTCGATTTTTAACAATAATTGGAAGGAATGGAAGTAAAGAAAAAAGTTGTAGTGACTGCATTGGCTCCCATGCAAGACGTGACCGATGTTTTCTTTATGAACGCGATCGCCGACTATGGCTGCCCCGATTACTTTTTTACGGAGTATTTTCGGGTACATGAAAGCTCTGGTGTCGATAAACATATCTTGCGATCGATCACCGAAAACACCACCCAGCGGCCAGTTTTTGCCCAGATGATTGGCGAGAGCATCCCCGATCTAGTGCGAACAGCCCAACTATTAAGCCACTATCCAGTGGCAGGCATTGATCTAAACCTGGGTTGCCCGGCTCCCCGCGTATATCGAAAAAATGTGGGTGGTGGATTATTGCGCGACCCAGACAAAATCGATCGAATCCTGGGAGAGTTGCGCTCGGCGGTAACTGGTCGCTTGACTGTAAAAATGCGGATTGGTTTTGAGGATATCTTTCAGTTCGATAGACTGCTCAATTTAATCGATAAACATGATATTGATTTGCTAAGCTTACATGGTCGGACTGTCAAAGAAATGTATCACGGCGCTGTGCATTATGATTTAATCGCCCAAGCGGTGCAACGTTTGCGATGTCCGGTGTTAGCGAATGGCAATGTTAGTTCGGCATCTTCAGCGCTGATGGTGTTGTCCCAAACCCAAGCGGCGGGAGTGATGGTGGGACGGGCGGCAATTCGTAATCCTTGGATTTTCCGGCAAATTCGGGAAGCATTGGCGGGTCAAGAGCTATCGATCGTCACTCTAGAGCAGGTCAGAAGATATATCGATCGGCTATATCAAATGCAGGTTGGGAAATTAGTCCCAGAAAAAGCGCGGCTTAGCCATCTCAAAATGTATTTGAACTATATTGGCCAAGGGGTCGATGCCGCTGGGGTTTTCTTGCGGGATATGCGCAAAGCTCAAACTGAAGCAGAATTATTTGGGGTGTGCGATCGAGATTTGCTCACTTATCCAAATCAAGTATTTCCGATGGAGCCATACACCGGACTTTTTGCCCGACCTAAATCTGAGGCTTAGACACCATCAGGCTATTCCGTCGCAAATTTTCTCCCTGTTAAGCTTTTACCTGCCACAATAAAGAATAATAATCTGACACCGCGATTTCGGCCACAATCATGCCATACAGTAAATTCACCCTCAGTCGGGCAGTGGAAGATTTTGAATTGACAGTGTGTGAAGAATCCAACCTGTTTAGCACTGTACCGCCAGTCATGCCTACCCTTTTGCTACAAGAACTATTGATAGAAAATGTCCCCTGGGCGGTAGCAGTGGGAAGCGAAAAAGCACGCTCAGAGGGAATTATCAATCCAGTATTGCTGGAAGTCAAGCGTCAGTTGGGCGGGCAGGTGGGGGTGTTTTCGGGCGAAGAATTTAATGTCGATATCGCCGCCGACTTGAACGGGTTTTGTGATTTTTTGGTGAGTAGAACATCAGAACAGCTCTACATCAAAGCCCCAGTGCTAATGCTGGTAGAGGCCAAAAAAGAAGATCTGAAGCCTGCCTTGGGTCAATGCTTGGCCGAAATGGTCGCTGCTCAGCGCTTCAATGCCAGCAAGGGACAAGTAGTAGAAACAATTTATGGAGTAGTAACCAGCGGGACGGTTTGGCGGTTTTTGCAGTTAACCGGAAAAGTGGTATCGATCGATCTGACCGATTATCCATTGTTGCCTGTAGAAAATGTCTTGGGCGTGCTAGTTTGGATGCTGCGTAATCCTGATGATAACTGAACAGAAATTAAATATTATTCTAGTGAAAACAAAACTGATTGATAAAGCTAAGATAGCATCAAAATATCCAGTTCTACAAAGCGTTTTCCAACATCCTGTGAAAAAATGTGCTCAAAGGAATACCGGAAGCTTTGGTCATTGCTGACAAGACGCTGGTTTCAGCAAAGGAGCAGTATAAACCTGCTTCCAAAAAGTATGGGTTGCCGTGAGGATCAATCCGAAAGTCAAATAAACTGTAGTGACGACAGCCTAAAGCTACATGACATTTTTTCGCCATTGTCCAGACTTTTTCAGTAATTGGATCACTAATATCAACGACCCACGATTTAGTAATATCTTTAGCGGCAAAGTCTAATTCACCCTGATGGTTTTGTTTAAGCTTGTCTACATAGCTACGGATTGGTCGGGTATCAGGATCTAAGGCATACTCTTCTAATGGTAAACACAACAACTGATTATCTTGAACGATCACTCCACAGCGAACTTCTCGACCCAGCTCAATAAATGTTTCTACTAACACCTCATCGCCATCAGCCGCAGCTACCTGGAATGCTTTGTCATAATCTTTAGCATCTTTCACCAAAGTTACTCCGATCGAATTATCACCATTCATCGGTTTAATTACTAAGGGGAAATCGATCGAGGGCTGCTCTCCCACGCAGAGAACTTCACCGGCTGGCACGACTACTCCAGCAGCAGCTACGACAGCCTTGGTCTTCGCTTTATCCGAAACTAAAGCCATCAAGTTAGCAGTATTGCCCACATACGGGATTTTCAGCAAGTCAAACAAAGCTCGGTATTGGGTCATGCCCGGTACACAAAACATCTGAGGGACTACAATATCAATCTGGAGTTTTTCTAAAACCTGTAATGCATCTGACAGAGATAAAGATGAGGCAGAGGCGATCGATTCAGTACTCAAATCATTAGGGAACCGCCACTGTCGATCAGGTGAAATGTAGGCAATATGAAATTCGTAGCGGGTGGGATCGGCAGTATTTTTTAGACAGTCCTGGGCATAGAGACGCGATAAATCGCAGTAGAATTCACTCACTGCCGAACCTACCAAATGCAGAACCCGTAATATTTTCATGTTTAATCCCCTCCGATTTCTACCAATTTACCAATATTGAAATCAATCCGAATCCATTCTTTGGGGTGGCGCAAATTCCCTAACAGTAATAACGGAATTTGCCAATGATGCACCAACAAAAATGGTAGTGGATCGTCCCAGTCGAAGATGGCATCTTGACCCTGAGCAATAATTTGCAGGCGTTGCCAAGTTTGGGTGGGCGACCATAAGTGCGTCAGCAACCGCCAGACTTCGTGATACAGCCAGTAAGTCGGGCGGCTAGTAGTGAGCGGCTGCACTGTTTGGGTTAGGGGTTCTAGATCCAAATAAGCCTGCGCGACATCCGGATGGTTGTAAAACATCGTGATCGCTGAATGAGTGCGCGGATTACATTCGATCGCATAGATCTGGCCATCATCGTCTGCC
>JAGVCD010000211.1 GCA_020059425.1 Chamaesiphon sp.
AGCTCATTCGTAAGTTAGTACAGTCTGAAAAATATGACATAATTCATGTCCATACACCTACAGCTGCTTTTGTAACCCGTTATGCTCTCAAAGATCTAAGAAATCAGCAGAAATTTAAAGTTATTTATACTGCCCACGGATTTCATTTCCACTCTCAGGGTAAATCTTGGAAGAATTCTATTTATCTGCTGTTGGAAAAAATGGCTGGGTCTTGGACAGATTACTTAATCACTATCAATCGAGAAGACTACGCGGCTGCTAATCATTACCAGCTGATGCCTGCTAAACGAATTCGCTATATGCCTGGAATTGGAGTAGATCTACAATACTATAACCCTGAGCAGGTAACTGATGATGACATTGCAGCGGTGCGGAAAGAAATGCAGCTAAGTGCTGAGATGCCCCTATTTTTATCCATAGCAGAATTTACACCTCGGAAACGTCATCGAGATTTAATTCCAGCCTTTGCCAAACTAGCCAGACCAGATGTTCATTTGGCTTTAGCCGGTTCTGGCCCGCTTTTAGAAGAAATGCAGCAGCTAGCGATCGACTTAGGAGTCGAAAAACAGGTACATTTTTTAGGGAAACGTCAAGATATTTCTACTTTGATTCGATCATCATTGGCTACCATTCTGGTTTCGGCACAAGAGGGTTTGCCCAGAAGCGTGATGGAATCACTTTCTCTAGAAGTGGTAGTGATTGGTAGCCAAATTCGGGGCATTCAACAGTTATTAGAAGATGATTGTGGTCTTTTAGTAGAGCTTGGCAATGTAGATAAAATTACGCAGGCAATGGCTTGGGTCTTAGCAAATCCACTAAAGAGTCAACAGATGGGTAAACGAGGACGAGAAAAAATGGCTGCTTATGCTCTGCCCCAAATTATGAACCTACATGAGGCGCTGTACACTGAAGCGATCGGTAATCATTTTTCGCCATCTACCACAAAAAATATAACAAGTGAGTAAACAAATATGAGCAAAAAGAATATTAAAGTAGCCCCAGATAGTACGAGTTTAGTCGCTGAAATTGTGCCCTGGATTGAGAATACTTTACTCCAGGCGATCGAACAGCGCGGGCAAGCTTATTTGGCGCTGGCTGGAGGCAGTACACCCAAGGTAATTTATCAAGCTTTAGCGAGTAGTCATCTACCTTGGGAGCAATTACAGATATTTTGGGGTGATGAGCGCTATGTCCCGTCTACCGATCCAGATAGTAATGAGTTGATGGCTCGCCAAAATTGGCTGAATCTAGTACCAATTCCAGCAGAGAACATTCATCCTTGGCCCACTGAGGCCGGACAGCCCGAGCAATGTGCTAGTGCCTACCAAACAGCAATTTTAAAATGTTTTGAATTGTCTCCTGGTCACATCCCCCAATTTGATTTGGTCTTGTTGGGCATGGGTGATGATGGTCATACTGCTTCTTTATTTCCGTATACTTCAGCTTTGGGAGTGATCGATCGATTAACCGCTGTAGGGAACAAAGATGGACAACCACGCTTGACATTCACAACTTCAATTATCAATCAGGCCAACTATGTGGCTTTTATTGTGACCGGAGCTAATAAACAAACCGCACTGCAACAAGTATTTTCAGATACTGCCGATGCTCAGCAATATCCAGCTAAATTGATTCAGCCGCAGGGTGAATTGTGGTGGTGGTTAGATACGGCAGCCGCTCAAATTCTCTCATAGCCAGAACAAATTGTGCGAAGATTTTGTGAACAAAAACAAAAATGCTGCAGTTTTTCCTCTATTCTAGAATTTGGGCTCTCCGGTGCTGGTGATTTTCGCTTGCAGGAAGCGTTAGACCAAAGATTCAGGCTATCGTTTGACAGCAGATCCAAATTTCTAGTACTAAAATAATGTTTAAGTAATTGCTATCTATTTATGACTATTTGTCCTAATTGCAGCCACCAGAATCCCGCTGGTGCCACTCAATGCGAAGCTTGCTTCACACCCTTGCCAGCCACCACAAGCTGTCCTAGCTGCGGCGCAACAGTTCAGTTAGATGCAACTTTTTGTGGTCAGTGCGGCACCAGCCTCACCGCCTCTATTCCGCCTGTGGTTGCCCCCTCGATGGAAACTACTCCATCCAATCTGCCACCGACGGTAATTGCCCAAGTAGCTAATGCGGAGCCGACCATAAATGAGCCGATCGCACCCCTAATTTCAGAACCATTGGTAGCACCAGTGTCGGTCAGCCTGCCGCCAATATCACCAGTAGCTCATCCCGATCCGGGCATAGTACCGCCAGTTTCATCAGAAGTTACGGCTCCAGTAGCAGCTGTGCCTTCTTCAACTCAGCTTCAGCAACAGCGCTTTCAGCTCACTCACGTCCAAAGTGGTCAAGTGATCGAAATCCCCTTAACTCTCAATGTGGTACATATTGGTAAGCCCAATGATCAAATACCACCGGATATTGATGTATCTGGTTTTCCCTGTTCCGAAGTCGTATCCCGTGTTCATGCCGACATCCGGGTTGATGGCGACTCCGTCTATTTAGAAGACGTGGGTAGTGCCAATGGAACCTACGTTAACCACAATGCTTTGCCCAAAGGCAATCGTCATCTCTTGCGAGTGGGCGATCGAATTAGCTTAGGCAAGGGCGATTTAGTCACCTTTTTGTTTCAAGACAAGTAAAATCACCTGTTCAGCACTGGAAATGCTTATTTTTGGTGCTGAATTGGGAAACATTGTGACATACACTTTAACTAATACTCCAATAGTAATTTTTTTGTCTTGTGGCCAACGTGATAATTGTTTCCCTGCTTCATCCTACCCAGTCAGTGCCAACACAAAGTTGGACATTCACTGACGAAACCACTGTTAGTATTGGTCGGGCAACTAATAATAGTGTTGTTTTGTACAGTGCCGTTGTTTCCCGGCACCATGTAGAATTGCGGCGGAGTGAAACTGGATGGCGAGTGGTAAATTTGAGTACCAATGGTACCTATAGCTCAGATGGCCAACCAATTTCTAAGTCCATGGCTACCGATGGGATGGTTTTTCGACTGGCCACTTCTGGGCCGCGTATCCAGATAAACTTGGGAGATCCAGGCAACGCCGACCAGCCGGTAATTATTGATGAAAATGCCACCAGTGAAGATTTAACAGTGATCGATCGGTTAACTTCTTAGCTGCACAGGCATTACCAAATAAATCATTTTGACCCCTCCGAGCGGGGAAAAGATGACTTGCTCTAGCACTCCATTTAAACTAATCGAAATTTCTTGGGTGGTGATGGTTTTTAGGCCATCTAGTAAATAGCGCACATTAAACGCAATTTCTAAATCTTCTCCCGATACTTGAGCCGGGAGAGATTCTTTACCACTGCCAATGTCTTGGGCTTCTACTGATAAATACAGAGACTGTTCACTGTTGCTAATGGTGAATTTAACTAGGTTATTATGTTGATCAGCTAAGACCGCAATCCGTTCGAGGGAAGAAACCAGTTGCTTGCGATCGAT
>JAGVCD010000091.1 GCA_020059425.1 Chamaesiphon sp.
ATTTGACAACTTGTGCGGCGGCAAAGCGATTGTAATAGAACATGGTATGTTCAAAACCGATACTGCAAATCAACTTTCTTGTAGAATTTAGTCCGAATTATCAATATTCAGCCGCTGTTATATTCTGAATGAAAGACAAACCCATTAATAGCCTAACTTATAAATCTATGGCCTCACCTACCGAAAAGTCTGTTCTACATATTTGGGGCCAGCATCCTTTAGCCGGGGAAGTACAAATTAGTGGCGCGAAGAATTCGGCTTTAGTGTTAATGGCCGGAGCGGTTCTGTGTACTGGGGATTGTCGCATTAACAATATTCCTGCTTTGGCTGATGTGGGTAAGATGTGCCAAATCATTGAGTCCTTGGGAATTAAGGTCAATCGTCAAGGTAATACGATCGATTTTGATGCGCGTATAGTAACTGGTTTTAGTGCCCCTTACGAGCTGGTTTCTAAGCTGCGAGCAGCTTTTTTTGCAGTGGGTCCAATTTTGGCGCGTCAGGGGGAAGCTCAGGTTCCTTTGCCCGGCGGCTGTTCGATCGGCGATCGACCAGTGAAAATACATATTAAAGGTTTGCAAGCTTTGGGAGCCACTGTGGAGATCAAGCATGGTGAGGTTCATGCTAAAGCGACTAGCCCTAATGGGCGGCTCCAAGGTGCCAAAATTTATTTAGATTATCCCAGTGTTGGTGCCACCGAAACTTTGATGATGGCGGCCACTCTGGCTGATGGTGAAACGATTATCGACAATGCTGCTAAAGAACCAGAAGTGGTGGATTTAGCTAATTTTTGTATTTCGATGGGTGCCAAGATTGTGGGTGCCGGTACCGAGCGCATTGTGATCCAGGGTGTGGAAAAGCTGCATAGTACGGAGTACGATGTGATTCCCGATCGGGTGGAAGCGGCTACTTTCTTGGTTGCTGGAGCCATGATGCGTTCTGAAATTAGTCTTTTCCCAGTAGTGCCTCTGCATTTGTCGGCGGCAATTGCTAAGCTAGCTGAAATTGGGGTGGAAGTAGTTACGGAGGGTTCTCGGATGCGGGTGTTGCCTCCGAAGAGCCTGTCTGGGGTAAATATTGAAACCTTGCCTTACCCAGATTTTCCGACTGATATGCAAGCCCAATTTATGGCTTTACTGGCCATTTCGGCTGGTAATAGTGTGATTACTGAAACGGTCTTTGAAAATCGTTTGCAACATGTGGCCGAACTCCAGCGGATGGGGGCTAATATTCAGGTGCAAGGCAATAAAGCGATCATTCAGGGTGTGGAAAAACTGACTGGAGCGACGGTTATGGCTACTGACTTGAGAGCTTCGGCGGCTTTGGTGATTGCTGGTCTGTTTGCGGAAGGCATGACTACGGTAGAAGGTTTGCACCATCTCGATCGCGGCTATGAAAACATCGAACAAAAACTACGCAACTTGGGCGCGAAGATCGATCGAGTGATTGTTGATGAGCATGGTAAGGTTTTGCGTTCAGCGGTGTCTGCTGTTGCTGCCTAGGTCTGAATTGACTAAATAAAGCTAGAGTGAGAAGTGACATTAAGCACTTCTCCCTGCTCGATGCCACCCAGATATTGCTAGATTGCTGGAAACGTTGCTTTTAGGTCATCGTCATTGTCATCAGCTACATTCGCTACTAGAGTGATTGCCCGCGAAATTTCTCCTGGTGATAATTCGGCGACGGTGCGGGTAGACATCACGACGACCTGAGTATCGACGATTGCAAACTTTGCTTCTAAGGTACTTTCCCAGTTCATTTGCAGCAGTTTCTGCATTAACTCTGGCTGATGCTGCGTTGGTAAATTTAGGATGTATGACCAAATGGTCAACACATCATCATCAGTTTTTCCAGTAAGTTGGACAAATACCTCTACGCTACCGTAGGTGAATTTCCAGACATAGCCGTTTTGGTCATGGCTGACCATCGCTGTTTTGCTGGGATCGAGGCTCCCAATTACAGTTTCGATCACATCGATATACTGGACATCCAGCAATTCTGTGGTGGATTCACTATCTGCCGCTGGGGTAAGAGGGTTCGTAATATTTGGGGTCATGTATTTGAAAACCTGTGCTACTCCATTAATCTAAATCTTTTTTTATGCTTTTATTGATAAGTTGTAAAGAAAATTTTTGGCCTTTGAATTGTTGATCACTATGCTGCTTTAGTAGCAATTAAATATTTACTCATGAAGTGTACCTGGCTAGGTTGTACAGAGTGAAATCCAGCATTAGTTAGTCGATCGATCAAATTATCTTGCATATAGCTTTGGTAGTAAGGCTCATGAAACATGGTCTGGAAAGCGGTCATAATTGGTTCGAATTCTGGCGAATCATGCACTTGAATGGAGTCGCAGATAATGAAAGTACCGCCGGGTTTTAAAACCCGGAAACACTCTTCGATCGCTTTTTGCCGGGCGGCTGGTGGCAGCTCATGGAAAGAAAAGACGCAGGTAATGGCATGAAAGTAATTATCGATGTAGGGCAATTCTTCGATGTTGCCTTGAATCAACTGTGGTAATTCGCCAGGTATTTGGGAGAGGGCTTGGTTGGCTTTGCGCAGATAAGCTGGTGAGAGATCGACACCAAATAATGCTGCTTGAGGGAGCATGGCGCGAATAGCTTGCAGGGTGCGAGCAGTGCCACAGGCTGCATCTAAAATACGTATTTGTTTAGCTGGTACCGCCGGGAAATTGTTTAAACTCGCTTGAAGTGGCGCTAAGACCCGGCGACGCATGGCATCGGCGGCTCCACCAAACAAAATTCCGACTTGTAAATCGTAGAGATTGGCCGAAGCATCGCTGAGGTAGCCGTTGGTTTGGTGATGGAAATTTTGAACGTAATAATCAGGGTAGTTGGTAGTATCGATCGAACTATCAAAATCCTGATATTTCTTCTGATCGACTCTTTGCCAAATGCTGGTGGTATCTAGCCAGAGCCAGGGATATTGCAGCAAGTAATCCAACCATGGTTCGTCAAACAGCAAGCTTTGTGGATACACGCCATCCTCCGCATCTTGCCAGTCGATCGCTAACATGTCATTGACGCGTTGTTGCAATAGAGGGATCAGGCTGGGCGGTACCGGAAACACTGGGCGATCGTTGGGTACAACTATCTTCCATATTTGGTTGGCTAGGGTTTTGTGGGCAAAGCTGAGGTAGTTTTTGCCTTGCTGAAGATTTTGGTAAGCGAGCTTGGTGAGAGTATCAGGCATGTCAGCGGCAGGTTTTACCTTGAACAGAGAATTACTGTTAATAAATGTAACGAATAAATTGCTGGCTTGGCAATCTATTGTGCTTAATGCTGAAGGTGTTGTTTAACCCAAGTCATAATGTTGGTGTAGATTTAAATTTGGGATACACCTGCTAGTTACATTGGAGGTTAGATCATGCAAACTATTTCGATCGCGACGATTGCGACTACGAACGGAGATCGATTGTACCGAGCAGCTAGTGGAAATCGGCAATCTACCGGAAAAACTGCTGGAGAAGCCTTAGATGCTTTGACGATCCAGATTGGTAGTCAAGAAATTAACGGATTTTTGTTGCTTCAAAATCATCAGCCAGACGAGTTTTTTACTGCTCCGCAACAGCAACGGTTGACGGAATTGATGTCACTTTGGCGAACTGCCCGCGATGTCGGCAATTCTTTCCCGCCCGATTTACAATCGGAGCTCGATGCTCTAATTGAGGCCGAATTGGATGCGACCACGGAACGATCAAAAGCAATTCTTGCTCAGATCCAGTCATGAATCCATTCTATTTTTTAGTTGCTGAACGCGCTCATCATCGGTGTGAATATTGCCATGCACCAGAGTCGATATTTAACGCCGTACTGGAAGTCGAACATATTACCCCTACGGTTGCTGGCGGCACTAGCACGGAGGAGAATTTAGCCTTGGCTTGTCGATCTTGTAATGGGTTTAAAGGTAGTCGCAGCAGCTATATCGATCCTGAATCAGGACAGGAGGAGCGGTTTTATCATCCCAGACAAGATCGATGGGAAGAGCATTTTTCGGTCGGTTCTGAATTGTGTGAAATTGTTGCACTGACAGCAATTGGACGAGTTACGGCACTCTGTCTCAAAATAAATAGTCGATCGCAACTTACCGCAAGACAGTTTTGGGTTCAGCTTGGCTTATTTCCTTAGACTGAAATGATTACCATGACTACGTTTGATTTTTAATTGATGACAGGCTTTAGGACGGGGTGACCTGTTCTGTTTCTGTTGAATCGCTTTTGGCTTGGCCAATTTGTGGTTCGGTGCCTGCTAACAATCTTTCGACATTGGCACGATGGAGCCAAATGACATAAGCACCACCGATCAAGGTAAATATGCCATAGGCCAGGGGTTGCTGATAGGCAAACATGAAAAGAGTCACAGCCATCGCTCCCAAAATAGAACTAATCGAGACAATACGGGTGATAGCGATCGATATCCCAAAGGTACTCAGCGTTAGTAAAGCCACTGGCCAGTGCATCGCCAGCAATACGCCCAAACTGGCCGCCACCGACTTGCCACCCTGAAAACCCAACCAGACCGATTTACTGTGACCCAAAATAGCCATGGTGGCTGTGCCGATGACTAGTAGTGGTTGCCAATGAGCTGGCAACAAAAAAAAGTGGTAAGCAACAGCCACTAAGCTAACGGCAGCCCAGCCTTTACCGACATCAGCTAACAACACTAACGAACCGGGAACTTTTCCTAAGGTGCGCAAAACATTGGTCGCGCCAGTGGAGCCGGAACCATGTTCACGGATATCTATGCCTTTCAGGAATTTACCTGTGAGATAACCAGTGGGAAAAGAACCTAGTAAATAAGCAGTCCCGAGCAGGATGGCGACGACAGCGTACAGCATTGTGATTAATAACGGTAATCGTTGGGGTAGGGATTGGGTTCGGGGGCAAAGGCCAGCCAGATGGGATATTGCAACAAGGCCAGGCTGACATAACCTTCCGAGTCATCCATGATGATAAAAGGCATGTCTCGTTCGGCCATAATTTTTTCGGCCTTGATGGTTAATGGGTCGGGGGCTTCAAACAAAATAATACCGCCGTTAGGGCCAAAATCGCTTCTTCCTAGGCCCAAACAATCTTGTAAACCCCGTCGCCATTCGCCTAGCCGCTCGGGGCTGTTGGCTAAGATTAACACCCGCAAATAGTCGCCGTATAATTCTCGCAGCACCGAGATACTGGCGCTGGCTACCAATACATTTTGCAGCCGACCACTGAGTGATTTTACCGCGCCGCGCCCGCCCTGTTTCAAAAACCAATTCGCCGATCGATCGATCTGATTTTGCTCTAGGGTGCGCCGAATTTGCCAGGGCTCGCCGTAGTAGTCCGGGGCGGTTTGGTACTTGTTTAATAGCTCCCGAATCCGCCGGGCATTGGTTTGATAGGTGGGCTCGGCGAATTCTGGCGGAGGTAAAATGGGATTTGTTGCAGCTGGAGATTTGACTACTGGCTGAACTGGAGCAGCGGCGGGTACCGGAGTCGGCGGATCTGGGAATTCCATTTCCTCCGCTACTGATACCAAGTCTTGTAAGCTGCCCACTAGATAGTCTTTAAAGCCTTGAATGCGCACGGCAATCTCTTGGGAAGAACCGGCAAAACTCTGACCAATTTCGGCCTGAATTCGATCGCGCTTGCGTTCTAACTGTTCGATCGATACCAACAAGTTTTGATGACGTTGCTCAATGTCGGCCAGAGTTTTGCTAGCAATCTGGCTATATTCCTGTTGGGCAGTGGCAATTTGCTGTTGCAGAATGTCTAATTCTTTAGCCAACTGCTCGGTTGGTGATGTTTCCGGTTCGGAAGAACTCATAGATAAAACTATTAAGGATTGCAATGCTGCTCTAAGCAACTTCTCAGCTGCTGGGCATTAAACAACATGGGTAAAAAATGAATGCTGTTTACTTCCCGGAAGTAAAACAAAATTGGCACCGGCGGCCAAAAGATTTGCCATTCCTCCCATTCAGTATAGGGAAATTTGCGGATTTCTCGACCCGATCGATACACTTCTAAAGCCGTCGCTGTGAATCTTAGCCGAATGAGAGCGGTCTGCACCAACAAGAAGAGGCCGAATAATCCCACGACTAAGGCCACCCAGACCTGCAGCCAAACCAGCGGGATGGTAGCAGCAATAATGGCTAGGGCAATCTTGTAGTCGGGGCGGAGTTCGATACCAGTGCCGTTGTTATAATTAGTCGATGTGGTCATGGCTGATATCCTTCTAGTTATCGGAAAATTATTGGAGATGAGTTGGCAGCCGATCGAACCGCATTAGATCCTCATCGGTTTCGCGATCGATAATTACTCCCGATTTACCGTCTTTAACTAACACGGCGGCTGGCCGGGTGATCCGGTTGTAATTGGAGGCCATGCTGTAGTTGTAAGCGCCGGTCACGGGTACTACCAAAATGTCGCCAGTGCTAACCGGTGGGAGCTGGGCGTTGTGAATCAATACATCGCCGGACTCGCAATGTTTACCGGCTACGGTAATAGTCTCGGTCATGGGGGCCGACATTTTGGTGGCTAGCAAACAACGATAGACCGATTCATAGGTGATCGGGCGAGGGTTGTCGGACATGCCGCCATCGACGGCAATGTATTGGCGAATGCCGGGGACTTCTTTGTTGCTGCCCACGGTGTAAGCAGTCACGCAAGAATTAGCAATTAGCGATCGACCAGGTTCGGAAATCACCTTGGGCGGCGCAATCTGGGCTTCTTGACAAGCAGCTAACAGGGCTTGGGCTACGCCCTGTACCCAGGTGTTAATGCTTTGCGGATCATCCTGCTCGGTATATTTCACACCCAAGCCACCGCCCACATTAATTTGGGCGATCGGTAGTCCATAAGTCTGCGCTTTGGTAAACCACCCGACCATTACTCCGGCTAAATCTTGGTGTGGTTGTTGTTCAAAAATCTGAGAACCAATGTGGGCATGAACACCGATGCATTTCAAGTTGGGATGGGCGCTTAGGTATTTAAACAAATCATCAATACTGTTAGGGTCAAAGCCAAATTTGCTATCTAAATGCCCGGTGCGGATATATTCGTGGGTGTGGCATTCAATGCCGGGTGTCAGGCGCAGCATCACTGGGATTGGTTTGTTACTAGCCAAGGTATTTAAGGTTTCGATCTCTAGCCAGTTATCGACGACGATATTGCAGCCTTGTTCGATCGCCAGCTTCAACTCTGCTACAGACTTATTGTTGCCGTGAAAATAGATGTTCTGTGGTTGAGCACCAGCCTTAACGGCGGTGAGCAATTCGCCAGCAGATACGACATCGATGCCTAAGCCTTCATTGGTGACAATATTGCAGATGGCTAGACAGTTCCAAGCTTTGGAAGCGTAAATGACTAATGACTCGCCTGGGTAATATTGTTTCCAAGCGTCTCGATACTGTTGGCAAGCTGTCCGCAGTGATGATTCATCAAGAATGTAGAGGGGTGAACCATATTGCTGGACTAGTTCAGTTACCGCACAGCCGCCAATTTCCAAGCCATCTTGGCTATTTACTTGGGCGGTGAGGGGCAGAATCTGTTGGTTGGGGGAAGCATCGATCGCTTCGGGCAAATATTGGCGGGCGGAGAGGGGCGCTGGGGTCATTGTGTTGATCGGGGAGTAGCAAATTTTCAAGAAATATATTTGTTTATGCTAACTCCGATCGATCACCGCAGGTCAAAAGAATTGAGAAAGGATGAGGTCGCTTTGGGAGGATGTCCCATGCTGGTTACTATGTAGAGGCGTGTACCCACGACATACACACGACCCAAACCAGTTTGACCTAAGCGGGAAAATTTGAATTCTAAGCCAGGATGCTCTCCCAGCTGAATGTCTTTAGTTTCGACTAATTTGGCTTCTAATCCTTGGGCATAAGCTGGGGGAATGTCGCTTAGTACTTGGATTAATTCTGCCCGAGTCAGATTTGGTGGAATTAAAATATCGGAGTAAGCCACTTGGTAAAACGATCTTTCACCAAATACGTTGAAAATATAAGTGATTGTGCCATCGGCTTCGTTCTTTTTGTTGATGGTGGCTGGTTGACTAGGGAAGTTAATCGAAAACCGGCCATCATCGGAATAGAAGGGGTCGCTATTGATTTTGCTAGTTTTGACGGCAGCCGCCACTGCTGGATGATGGTGGAGGCTGTTGGCAAAGACGATCGGGATAAGGAAACTGGTGATCGCTATCCAAGTTGGCCATATGCGCTGATTCATTCGATCGGGTTAGACATGTCTGAAATATTACTGAGCCTCAGCCTGGGCTGTCCCTGACTGTAGTGATAATATTACAAGCAATGCTACA
>JAGVCD010000055.1 GCA_020059425.1 Chamaesiphon sp.
CTGGCTGTATGAAGCTGCGCTGCCCTACGTAGAAGCAGTATTTTACCGAACCGCTCCCTTTCGCGGTACTAAATCTTATAACGCTCAAGCCGAGCAAGTGCCAGCGGAGCAACAGGACTTTCACTACGGAATTTTGTATGCTGATGTCAATCCAGTAGGCAGCGCGGGGATTCCACCAACCTTGCTAATGGATGATATGTATCATTTCTTGCCCCAGTACTTGCTAGATTATTATCAACAGCACTGTCGTGGTCAGGATGATACGTTAATTCAACTGGGGGTCAGTTTTCAGCGATCGATGTACTGTGTTACCTCAGCTGTGATCCAAGCATTGCGTGGCGCACTGCTTTACCCATTAGATGATCCAAATCCTCGCCATCTTCAAGCTAATCGCCAATTTTTTGAAACACAGCTCGACAGATTTAAACGCCCAGAAGCCCGACTACTAGATATTCAAAGTCAATCCTACCGGTAAAACAAGAGCGGATTTATGGTATCTATTAATTACAACGCTAAAAAAAAGCATCGATCTCTCCGAATCTTAATGATGGGAGCTGGATTGGATGTGCAGGGCGGTATCACATCAGTAGAAAGATTGATGCTCGAAAATGCTCCAGCAGAACTCCAAATTCGCCATGTTCCAACTTTTGTCAAAGGCTCAGCCGCCCGAAACATCCAAACTTATATCCAAGCTATTTTGACATTGATAGCAGTATTACTCCGCCAGGAAGCCGACATTGTCCACATCCATTTTTCGGAGCGGGGCAGTACGCTACGCAAATTCAACTTGGCTGTAATTACTTTGATTTTTCGGAAACCTTTGGTATTACATTGTCATGGAGCTACCTATCAAGAGTTTTATGCTCAACTACCCCCATTAGCGCGGACTATCATTACGGCAGTATTTAGTAAATGCACTAAATTCATTACCTTGTCGCAAAACTGGCGCGATTTTTGTGCCCACAGTTTTCGCTTAACGCCTGAGCAGTCAGTAGTGATGATGAACCCCGTTATCCTACCACCTCAAATTCCTGATCGATCATCTCGAGCCTTAGTTAATTTTGTTTTTTTAGGAAGAATTGGTAGCCGGGGTGGTGTACTGGATGCTGTGAGTTCTTTTCCCCAGCAAGATAAAGGAGCCTTTGACTTAATTCGGGCTTTTGCTGCTTTACCAGTAGCCGATCGACAGCTTGCTAAATTAACAATCGCCGGGAATGGCGACCTAGAGGCCGCCGGTCAGCTGATTATAGAACTAGGTGCAGCCGATCGCATCACCATCCATCCTTGGCTGAATCCCACTCAGCGGGATCAACTACTGGCCACCGCCGATGCCTTTGTATTGCCTTCTTATCATGAAGGACTACCTATGTCGATGCTGGAGGCCATGGCTTGGGAGCTACCGGTGATCGTGACCCCAGTGGGCGGTATTCCAGAAGTAGTTATCTCTGAGGGAAATGGGTTACTAGTTACACCGGGAAATCAGGAAGAATTACAAAACGCTTTGCGTCAATTAATTCAAAATCCCTGCTTACGTTCTAAACTCGGGCAGTCCGGTCGTCAGACGGTTGAGGCTTTAACTATTGATAGTTATATGATGAAGATGATGGGACTATACATCACGATCATGTCAACCCAAGAGCGTTCGAACTCAGAAAATATCAAAGGCTTGCCCTCAGCTTAGTAATCGTCTGATATCAGATATTTCCTGGGATGGGTAACGCCTTCATTGATAATTCAATCCGTAACCAAAAATCAGCAATATATAATTCAGGAAAAATCATGCCAACTATTGTAGATATCGCTGTTAGTAACGACAACTTTACAACCCTAGTTGCTGCTGTGCAGGCAGCGGGACTAGTAGAAGCTTTAAAATCCCCAGGGCCTTTCACCGTTTTTGCTCCTACCGATGCCGCTTTTGCTAACTTACCGCCCGGCACTGTGCAGACTTTAGTCCAAAACCCACCCCAGTTAGCCCGCATTTTAAAATATCACGTAGTTGTAGGTAAATTAACCCAGTCAGATCTGGCTAAAGTTACTCAGGTGGATTCACTAGAGGGTTCACCGATTGCGATCAATTGCCAAGATGGTTTCGAGGTAAAAAACTCTACCGTCATTGCCGCCGATATTGAGGCGGATAATGGGATCATTCATGTAATTGATCGAGTAATATTAATGGGGTAATCTTCGCCTATGCGGCAATTAAGATGCTAAAAAATATTATTAATATCCTAACCCCCCGATCAAAATGACCGTTTCTCGCAGTATTTGCTTGGGTTTCATGACGGTCATCTTGATCGGCACACTGTTATTAATGATGCCTTTTTCGACCAGCAGTGGCCAGTGGAATGATCCGATCGTAGCTTTATTTACCTCAACTTCTGCCGTCTGTGTTACCGGACATGTGGTGGTCGATACCGCCACCTATTTTTCGCGCATTGGTCAATTGATTGTAATGTTGCTGATCCAGGTGGGCGGATTAGGCTATATGACAGTAACTACTTTCCTGTTGCTGTTATTAGGTCGTCGGTTTGGTCTTAAAGACAAAATTGCCATTCAACAATCACTTGATCGACGAGCAATGCAGGGTGGTACCCAAATTTTAAAATCGATCGTAGCAACAACAATCCTTTTTGAGTTAACTGGCGCTTTTTTACTCTTACTAGTATTTGTTCCTGCCCTCGGCTGGCCAAAAGGCTTGTGGTTTTCACTCTTCCATAGTGTCAGTGCCTGGAATAATGCTGGATTTGCACTTTTCTCTGATAATTTAGTCAGCTATCAGGGTTCTTTCTTGGTGAATGCCGTTATTACCGGACTTATTATTTTTGGCGGAATTGGCTATGAAGTAATCTTTGAGTTCTATGTGATTTTTCGAGAACGCATCACCCTTCAAAAAATGAAAACAGTGCGATCTCTTAACTTCCAGGTAGTTGTTAGCACCACACTTTTTCTATTGATCGGCGGTACGCTGGCGATCTGGGCAATCGAGGTGCGAAATCCTCAAACATTGGGC
>JAGVCD010000260.1 GCA_020059425.1 Chamaesiphon sp.
ACCGATAGCAAACTGCTCCATTCCCGTCAAAATCTGGAGACTGGCCTGCGCCAGCTCCAACAACTTGGCTTTGACACCATCTATCCAGTGGTCTGGCAGCGGGGCTATACCCTCTATCCCAGTCCGATCACTGAAAAATATACTGGTTATTTGACCCTACCCCAGCCGGAATACAGTAGCCGGGATTACTTAGCCGAACTACTCGAAATCTCTCATGAATTGGGTTTACGGGTGATTGTTTGGTGGGAATATGGCCTGATGCTGCCCCCTAATTGTGAATTAGTAAAGCGCCACCCTAGTTATTTAACTCTGACTAATACTGGCGATCGGTTACGCCGTAAAACAGCTTCCGGCCAGCTCGATCAGTCGGTATGGCTAAATCCTAGTGACCCTCGGGTAATCGAAATAATGGGGGAATTAATTACCGATTTAGTCGCGCGTTATTCGATCGATGGCATTCAGTTCGATGATCACTGGGGTTGGCCAGTAGAATTAGGCTTTGAAACAGCCACCCAAGAGGTTTATCGAAAATCAGCGACAGGGATTTGGCCATTTGGTAAGCAGCAATCTTGGGCTGACTGGGCGGGTGACAGGTTAACAGATTCCTTTCAACAAATCGTTGGCCAGATTAAAGCGACTAAACCTGATTGCCTGGTGTCAGTGAGTCCTAATCCGTTAAAGTTCTCGATCGACAATTATCGAATGAATTGGCAGCGGTGGCAGGAATTGGGGTTGATCGATGAGGTGGTGTTACAAGTATATCGCTACAATTTGTCAGCCTTCCAAGCAGAATTAAAGAAACCAGAATTACAGCCTCTCAAGCAGCAGCTAGCAATTGGAATTCTGACTGGTTTAAAGGGTAAAAAACAGCCAACTGAGCTAGTTAAACAACAAATTGCTGCTGTTCAATTAGCTGGTTTTAAAGGTTTTGTTTGTTTCTTTTCTGAAACAGTTTTGGAATCCAGCGAAATTTTTGAGTAGCTACAAAAAGTGGGCTATTAAATAGCCCACTTTTTGTAGTTAAATTTTCAAATTAACGAATATATTCTTTGAGAATACTATTACGGTTCGGGTGGCGCAATTTGCGTAGCGCCTTAGCTTCAATCTGCCGAATACGTTCTCGGGTGACGTTGAAGATTTGGCCGATCTCTTCTAAAGTTTTCATCCGGCCATCGTCGAGACCATAGCGAAGCCTTAAAACATCTCTTTCCCGAGGGCTGAGGGTGTCCAAAACGCTTTCTAGATCCTCGCGCAACAAGTTCTTAGAAACTTGATCTTCCGGCATTTCACCATCAGCTTCAATAAAGTCCCCCAGGCGGGAATCTTCTTCTTTGCCGATCGGCGTTTCCAAAGAGATTGGTAACTGCGCCGACTTAGCAATAAAGCGCAGCTTCTCGATGGTCATTTCCATCTTGGTAGCAATTTCTTCTTCCGTTGGCTTCCGGCCCATGCCCTGAGAAAGCAATTTAGTGGTTTTCTTAATCCGCGAAATAGTTTCGTACAAGTGAACGGGTAGCCTGATAGTCCGCGACTGATCGGCGATCGCCCTAGTAATCGCTTGCCGAATCCACCAAGTAGCATAGGTCGAAAACTTATAGCCCTTTTCGTGGTCAAACTTTTCAGCAGCGCGGATTAGCCCCAGACTGCCTTCTTGAATTAGATCCTGGAAGGACAAGCCCCGATTCATGTATTTTTTAGCGATCGACACCACCAACCGCAAGTTGGACTGCACCATCTTGTCTTTAGCACGGCGACCCAAATATAGGCGGTGTCGGAACTGCTGTGGATTCATATCCACCGCTTTGGCCCATTCGTTGTCGTGGGGTTCCCGTTCTATTTCAGTAGCTAGGGTTTCGCGGACACGCTCTAGTTCTAATAGATCAGCAATCTTTCTGGCTAGTTCAATTTCTTCATCGGCTCTCAACAGTCGGATGCGACCAATCTCTTGGAGGTACAGCCGGATCGAGTCCTCGGTATATTGCTTTTTCTTGGTCGTGACGCGGCGGCGAGCAGCCGCTTTACCTTTACCGGGTTTTTCCTCTTCTTCTTCCGCCTCGGCGCTAGGTTCTACATCATCGGGGCTGGGGCTGTCATCGGTGAGCAATTCTACTTCGCTATCTGGTTGAATCAGGGTTGCGAATACGTCTTTAGCCTGGGTCATGCCGTATTCCTCTTGCTCCTTACAAATCAATAATAAATTAAAACATTGGGTCGATTTTGCCGAAGATTCAGTCAACCATTTCTCATAGGGCAGAAAAACTCGCCAAAAAGATATTTGACAGGAAGTATTTGAGCGTTCTGCTGAATTCTACAACCGGAGTAAGCCACTGGTTTGTCCGCTCATAGTCGGACAGCTGGAAGGTTGGCTATTACTGATAGGGTTGGGATTTAAGGCCGAACGGAGTTGGTGGATTGAGTAGATTTTCGGCACAGAAGATCGCAGGCTATTTGGTTATTTGCTGAGTATAAATATCAACAAAAAACTAGGTCTAAATACTACCTAAATAAACTAGGTAGAAAACCATGTTGAGCCAACGATTGCTTCCAACCAATATAGTGTAGCCGTTAAGTTTTCGTTTGCCCAGTAATTTACGCTCTTTATGCTAATAATTTTTTAATGTTTTAATTTGTGGCCGTTGGGAATACCCATTTCTGACCAGGCGGTTTGCTGAGCCAGATCGTAAATGGTCTGCCAAGGCAATTGATTTTGCTGGGCAATCGCTGCGCAATCGGCAAACTCAGGTTGAATGTTCCAAATATCTGTGGCATCAGATAAATTGCTGGTAGCCACTTTCACCCGTACTTGTCCGTAGGGAGTAGTCACGGTGTAAATCTGTCGGGGTAGGATCGATCGCTGTTGAGTGGAACGGCGAATACCGATGGTGGTGGTTTCTTGGAAAATAATTTTTTCACAGTTAGCTACTTGACTGGGCTGACAAATAACCGTGAGCAAAATACCGGGACGGGATTTTTTCATGCCTACCGACTGGGTGAATACATCCAAAGCCCCCGCCGCTAACAACCGATCGAACAAATAGCCCACCACTTGGGGATTCATATCATCGATTTGAGTTTCTAGGACGCTAATTGTTTCTAGGGTGGTGTCCAAACCCTGATTAGTCTCGGTATTGTTAAGGATCTTAGTGTTCTGACTTTCCCCAATCCACAGTCGCAGGATGTTGGGCAGTGGTAGTTGTAGAGTACCTGCCCCTAAACCAATTTTGCTAATTTTCATGGCCGGAGCAGCTCCAAAGCTCTCAGCCAAAGTGACAGCTAAGGCCGCTCCAGTAGGAGTCACTAACTCTCGATCGATCCCATTGTGATAAACCGGTACTTGCCGGGACTGCCACAGCTGTAGCACTGCTGGAACAGGAACTGGCATGATGCCATGGGCGGCCTTGACGGTGCCACCACCGGTGGGCAACGCCGAACAATAGATCTGCTCAATGCCCAGATAATCTAGACCCAAACAAGTACCCACAATATCCACAATGGCATCGACGGCTCCCACCTCATGGAAATGGACTAGGTTTGGATCAATGCCATGCACAATACCTTCGGCGATCGCCAGCTGCCGGAATACCTCTAAACTCCAATTAGCCGCGCGTTGGGGTAGATGAGCTTGTTCAATTAACGCTGTGATTTGGGGGAGGTTACGCTGGGGGCTGTGATAATGCTGCTCTTTATCTATTACTGAATGGTGATGGTGATGATGGCCGTGGTGATGCTCAGCTGGTTCATGCTCATGTTCTGGATGTTGGTGCTCATGGCTATGATCGGTGACGGTCAAAAGTTTGACATCTATATGAGTGGCGGCTTGACCATGATGTTTCACGATGGTGCTGTGCAGCTTATATTCAGCAGCAATCCCTAATAGATTTAGTCGATCGGTCAAATAATCTACTGGCACCCCAGCATTAATTAAAGCGGCCAGGCACATATCGCCAGCAATCCCGGTGGGACATTCTAAATAAGCAATTTTGGTCATCGGTAGATGTAGATTTTAATAAAGAATGAAGTCGTAGTAGGAATGAGCCAGCGATAATAAAGAACTTATAATTGTAACTGGTGAAATCTGGGCGATGGCTAAGCATTACGAAATTCATCCCCAAAACCCCCAAGCCCGCAGCTTGGAAGAAATTGCCGCCCAGCTGCGTGGGGGCGCAGTGATGCTCTATCCCACCGATACTTCCTATGCGATCGGCTGTGATTTGCAATCGAAAAGTGCGAT